>NZ_CP064295.1:3191061-3492122 GCF_015476115.1 Aegicerativicinus sediminis
TTGTCGCCGTTTGCGTTGCTATATGGGCCTTATTGATGATTCGGGCATATACACGTGCCGATAAGGATTAATTACTTTATCATTCCTTCAAAGTCTTAATTTAATTTTATTTGGAAATTTTTAAAAAAATGATGCACATTTGCATCACTATGATTGTATAAGATCCCACCAATTTATTAATTTTTTGATAATCAGCTTTTAATTAAAGCTGGGAGGTATAACTATTTTTTTATTCTTTTTTATGCAATCATCAATTCAACTTATAAAAAAAGCAATTGTCAATTTCCCTGATGCCATAAAAGGTAAGCAGGAAGATTTTACTTCTGGTAGCTTAAGAAAAGCCATCTACATGCTTTCAATTCCAATGATATTAGAAATGTTGATGGAATCTGTATTTGCCGTTGTTGATATTTTATATGTTTCTCGGGTTAGTATTAATGCGGTCGCGACAATTGGGTTAACAGAATCGGTCATAACTCTTGTATATGCCGTTGCTATTGGATTGAGTATGGCTGCAACTGCCGTGGTCGCCAGGAGAATTGGTGAAAAAGACAATTCTGGGGCAAATACTGCTGCGGTACAGGTAATCATTCTGGGAATTTTTGTTTCATTAATCGTCAGTATAATTGGTATTCTATTCCCAAAGGATATTCTTCGATTAATGGGTGGGGAAACAGATTTAATTGAAGAAGGTTTTGGTTACACCAAAGTATTATTTGGTGGAAACATTACCATAATGCTGCTATTTATCATTAATGCTGTTTTCAGGGGCGCCGGTAATGCCAGTATCGCAATGAGGGCATTGATCCTATCTAATGGACTTAACATTATTCTAGATCCAATATTTATATTCGGATTTGGCCCTATTCCTTCATTCGGAGTTGAAGGGGCAGCCATTGCTACTACAATAGGCAGGGGTACTGCGGTATGTTTTCAATTAGCAATACTATTCAGAGGAAGTGGTAAATTAAAAATTAACTTAAGGGACTTTGTTCTAAAGTTCCAGGTAATGTGGAAACTAATAAAGGTCTCTTTGGGGGGCATAGGTCAATTTTTAATCGGAACTTCCAGTTGGGTGTTTTTAATGCGAATAATGAGTGAGTTTGGGAGCGAGGTGTTGGCGGGATATACCATAGCGATTCGGGTTTTGATGTTTACGTTAATGCCAGCATGGGGATTAAGTAATGCCGCAGCAACATTGGTTGGACAAAATCTGGGGGCCGAACAACCAACTAGGGCAGAACGGGCCGTATGGAAAACGGGTAAATACAATACTCTATTTCTTGGTTTAGTTTCACTTATATATTTTATATGGTCGCCTACCATTATCTCTTTATTTAACGACCAAGAAGAAGTTGTACATTATGGAACCTTATGTTTGCGAATATTAGCAGCGGGTTATTTGTTTTATGGATTTGGTATGGTTGTTATTCAAGCATTCAATGGAGCAGGAGATACTAAAACTCCAACATATATAAATTTTTTCTGTTTTTGGCTCTTCCAATTACCATTGGCATACTTGGCAGCTATCTCATTGGATTTTGGTCCAGTTGGTGTTTTTTGGGCAATTAATTTAGCAGAAGTACTTATTGCAATTTGTGGATATATTTGGTTTAAAAAAGGCAGGTGGAAACTTACCCAAGTTTAATTTCATTATTTGTAATTTAGGGGTTTAATTAATCATTATGAATTCTAAGGAATTGGGGTTAGATACCCTTTGTATTCATGCCGGAGAATTGGAGGATAAACAATTTAAGGGAGCTATTTCCCCTATTTATCTCTCTACGTCGTATGAATTTATCGATGAAGACCCCAAGAGGTATCCTCGAAACTTTGACACTCCAAACCAACTTGCCGTTGCAGAGAAAATTGCAGCTATAGAACATACCGATAGGGCCCTTTTATTCGGTTCAGGTATGGCCGCTTTAAGCACGATGTTTTTGGCTATGTTAAAGCCTGGAGATCATTTGGTTGTTCAAAATACGGTGTATGGCGGCACCCATAACTTTCTTATGAAAGTATTAAGGAGATATAATATTGATTTTACCTATACAGATGGATATAGTGTTGCTGATTTTGAAAATTCTTTAAAACCGAATACACGTTTAATTCACATTGAAACACCTTCAAATCCACTTTTAACCATAACAGATATTAAAGGTGTAGCCGATTTGGCAAAATCTAAAGGAATTATAACTTCTATCGATAATACCTTTGCCACACCAGTTAACCAAATTCCCGCAGATTTGGGCATAGACCTAATTATACATTCTGCGACAAAATATTTTGGTGGTCATAGCGATATATTGGCTGGTGCAGTGGCGGGTCCGAATCATCTTATGGAAGATGTCTGGGAAATTGGAAGAAATCTGGGGGGTAATCTTAGTGATCTAACAGTTTGGTTGTTAGAAAGGAGTATGAAAACTCTAGGTCTGAGAGTAAAAAAGCAGAATAAGAATGCTCAAAAAATTGCGGAATTCTTGGATGCCCATGCAGATATTAAAAGTGTGTATTATCCTGGGTTAAAATCTCATCCAGAGCATGACTTGGCTAAACACCAAATGCGAGGATTTGGAGGTATGATGTCATTTGAATTGTCTGATGGTATTGATCCCCTTAAATTTCAGAAATCCTTAAAATTGATAAAAGCCTCAATGAGTTTAGCAGGGATAGAAACGACTGTTACCTCTCCATTTTTAACATCCCATGCTTTAATGACTCCTGAACAAAGGGCCGGATTAGGGATTTCGGATAATTTAATTCGATTTTCTACTGGAATTGAGAAAGCAAAAGACCTAATGGACGACATAGAACAAGCTATAAAAATTTCGAAGAAAGAAAGTGTTCTTTCTACAAACTAACATTTAAAAGTGAATAAAGTAGATATTTTAGCTTTTGGATCCCATCCAGATGATGTGGAGTTGGGGTGTTCTGGTACTATCGCTAAAGAAGTATCTAGAGGAAAAAGTGTGGGCATCATCGATTTAACCAAAGGGGAATTAGGCACCAGAGGCGATGAGCATACAAGGGCAGAGGAGGCGGCTGAGGCGACCAAAATTTTAAAGGCATCTTTCCGAGAAAATATGGAATTTGCTGATGGATTTTTTGTTAATGATAGAGAACACCAAATGGCATTAATAAAAAAAATTAGAAAGTATCGACCCGATATCGTTTTTTGCAACGCCATTTTTGATAGACATATAGATCATGGCAAAGGAAGTGACCTTGTAAGTGATGCTTGCTTTTTGAGTGGGTTATTGAAAATTGAAACCTTTGATGAAAATGGGGACAAACAAGAACATTGGAGACCTAAACAGGTCTACCATTATATTCAATGGAAAAATATTAAACCAGATATCGTTGTTGACATAAGCGGCTTTATTGAAATAAAAATGCAATCGGTTTTGGCCTATAAAACCCAGTTTTATAATAAAGATATTAAGGAGAATGAAACCCCAATAAGTAGTAAGAATTTTACTGACAGCATCATCTATAGGGCTAGGGATTTAGGCCGGTTAGTAGGGGTAGAGCACGGTGAAGGATTTACTGTTGAACGATATCCTGCGGTAGATAGTATTTTCGATTTAATTTAATCCCCGTAAAAAAAAATAAAACCTTTTGTAAAAAAGGTTAAATCGTTTACATTTGCACACGCATTTTTAAATGCGCCAAACGGTGGTCGTAGCTCAGTTGGTTAGAGCGTCGGATTGTGGTTCCGAAGGTCGTGGGTTCGAGCCCCATCTTCCACCCGGAAAAATAAAAAAGCTTCCAAAATCTGGAAGCTTTTTTTATTCTGTTAAGGTTTTGTGACCTCTGCTTTATCTACTACAGGTCTGCTGACACCATTGGCTAATTCCCAAGCGGTGTAAAAGACCAATCTTGCTCTATTTTCCATTAAATCATATTCAATTTTATCCGGTGTATCGCCTGGCCGGTGATAATCGGCATGTGTGCCATTGAAATAGAAAATAATTGGAATGTTATGCTTTGCAAAGTTATAATGATCTGATCGATTATAGAATCGGTTTGGGTCTTTTGGATCGTTATAAGTATAGTCAAAATTGATTTTGGTATACTTATTATTTACCTCTTCGCTTATTTGATGCAAATCTGAACTTAATCTATCTGACCCTATTATATATAGATAATTCCTGTCGTTTTCATGTTTAGGATCAACTCTACCAATCATATCAATATTTAGGTTAGCAATCGTTTGATCTAAAGGAAAAACAGGGTCGGAATCAGCATAATAACGAGAACCTAAAAGTCCTTTTTCTTCGGCTGTAACATGAAGAAATACTACTGAACGTTTTGGTCGATGTCCATTTTCAACCGCTTTTTGGAAGGCTTCAGCAATTTCAAGAACCGAAATAGTTCCACTTCCATCATCGTCGGCACCATTATAAACTTCACCATCTTGTACGCCAACATGATCTAGGTGTGCAGAAATTATTAAATATTCATTTGGTAATTCTGCCCCAGGGATATATGCCACTACATTATGGGATTTAAGTTCGGCATTCTCTCTTTTAAGATCAATTTTGATACTTTTAGACAGCACCTTAGGATCTGCACTTTCTCCAATTTCATTGTACAAAGCTTTAGCTAAATTGTCTCCAATCACAAAAGATAGAAATTTGTCATTTTCGTCTACCAAACCGACACTTCTACGGTCTGAGTTTTGAAATCTCTTGTAGAAGGAAGCCAAGGTTTCAAAACTTTCAGGTTCAAATAAAATGAACGCTTTAGCTCCCATTTCTTTGGCAGCCTCTTCTTTGGTTCTTCTTGCTTGTCTACCATTTGTCCATTTTGTTCCTTCAGAAGTACCAGTAGTGATGTAATTTCCATTGGCATCCTTCGGTTCTCCAGCTTTTGCCAAAACAACCTTTCCTTTTACATTTAGATTTTTGTAATCTGAATAATTTTCAGCTTTTATACCATAACCAACATAAACTATTTCGCTAGCGCTAAAAGTTTCTGATGTATTTCCTTGAGAAACTGTAAGGTCTTCAATAAGTTTAAATGATTGCCCGTCTACAGATATAGTGGCATCAGGAAAACGTAATTCCTTAATTGGTACTTTTTGTAAATAATCTGAAACAGATGTTGATTTTGGAGAAGAAATTCCTTCGTCTTTATAGTAATTCTTCAAATAATCTGTAGCCAATGCCTCGGATGGAGTACCAGCATCTCTTCCTTTAAATTCATCAGATGCATAAACCATCAACATGTCTCTAAGTTCCTCCGATGTAATGGTATTGGCATAAATAGATGGATCGGGAAGGGGGGCACGGGACTCAATAACAGGTTTTTCCTTGTCTACCTCTGCAGATTTGTTACTGCTTCCACAACTAAAAAGCAGTAAACCTAGGCTTATTAAGCCAAATAATTGTTTCATTTTTAAGCTATTAATAAGGGTTTTTAATATGAGCAATTTCTAATTCGAAATCAAATCTCGCTAAAATACAAATTGTTCAATCACCAAATTGGTATTCTATAACTAGTAGTATTAATTTTAACAAAATTATCTGATTTTATCGGCAATGATGCGGTTGTCAGAGTTTGCGAGATACCACATGGTGGCAAAAATCAAACGAGTGCGTAAAGCCAAAAGTTCATAATCTATTTTTTCGGCTGTATCGGTAGGTAAATGATAATCCTCATGCTCACCATCAAAATAAAAGATTACAGGTATGCCTTTTTGGGCAAAATTATAGTGGTCAGACCTGAAATAATATCTATTCGCGTCGTTGACATCATTTAGGGTATAATCTAAATTCAATTTGGTGAAAATATTATTTGCTTCTTGATTGATATAGTGGAGTTCTGTGCTTAAACGATCTGCGCCAATTACATAAATATAATTTCTATCATCCTTATGTGCTTCGTCTACGCGCCCAATCATATCTATATTAAGGTCCGCCACAGTTTCTTCGATTGGAATTACTGGATTGTCCACATAATACAAGGAGCCATTTAAACCCATTTCTTCTGCTGTAAGGTGTAAAAACGCGACGTTACGTTTAGGTTTAATACCTAATTTTGCAGCCTTTTGAAAAGCTTGGGCTATTTCCATTACCGCAGCTGTACCAGATGCATTATCATCCGCACCATAGTATATTGTCTCTCCATCTTTACCTAAATGATCTGAATGTGCTGAAACAATGACCGTTTCATTTGACTTTTCGCTCCCCTTTATATAAGCGATAACATTTTTAGATTCTTTAATATCCTCCTTGAAAAATTCTCTAGGAATGGTTTGGGTGTAAGAAGTTCCCAAAGGAGAGGGAATTTCCTCTTGGCGATAGAATTCCTCAAGATAGTCAACGGTTTTGTCGTGGCCACTTTCCCCAACCTTACGTCCCTCGAATTCATCTGAAGATAACTTGCAGACATGATCCCTTAAATCAGTCGGGCTGATACTTTTTGAAAATTGTTCAACTTGGGTCCTATTTTCAAAGGCAATCCCTTGCTTTAAACTTTCAATTCTCTGTTTGTAACTGTGCGTAGCACATGAGCCCACCAAACTCAGCGCAGAGGCGATGAGAAGTAGTTTCATTAATTAATCCCTTTAATTACAGCCAAATAAAAGAAAAATTTATTTAATACCGTTGGACATGTTTAAAAAGTTAATCCCTAGTTAATAACAGAGATGTTTTTGGATTGAGAAAGAGCTATTATTGTTTTTTTAATTTACCAAATCCAATAACGCTCTATAAGTAGTTAATGATAAAGCGATTATGGTGATAATGAAGATTATTTGGATAGATTTTTTAGGATATGGTAAATGACGATCGGTATAGTATGCAAATAAACCACCCAACAGGGCCAATATACAAGGTATAAAGGCATAATTAGAATATGTTGTTAAGGATAAGATCAACCCTAACATTGAACATAAGAAACCGAAAATTACCATATTTTTTTTCATAACACTCCAAATTAATAAGATGAATGATTGAAATTAAAATAATATACACACTTGTATAGAAAACAAGTTTAAGTCATTTAAATGAAACTTCAATTAATCAACGCGTCCTAATTCTTAATAGAATCATAAAACTTTGGTTCTAAATGATTTGCGTCAATTTAGATTTGAATACAGCATAATTTGGTTACGGATATTCATCAACTTTGGGTTAACAACATAAATAAAATAATTATGAACTCAGATCAAATAGAAGGAAAATATAAACAAATAAAAGGTGACTATAAGCAAAAGTATGCTAAGTTAACCGATGACGAATGGGAGTATACAGAAGGTGGTTTTGATAAAGTAATCGGAAAGATTCAGGAGAAATACGGAAAAACCAAGGACGAAATCAAACGCGAAATAAGCGAGTGGTAAAAATAAACTCCAAATCATGAATAGGCCCACAACAGTGTTTGTGGGCTTTTCTTTTATGACTATTCGTAAAGTTTTAATTTTCGCCTTAAGGAGACAAGGTCTTGGTTCAGATTTTCTATGCGTTCAAGAAGGTTCATAATTACTTCAATGCCTTCCATATTTATATTTAAATCATTATGGAAATTGAGTATTTTTTCAAAGCGCGGTAAATCGCTTTCTGGTAATACATATTCATTATCATCTTCTTCAATATGAAGTAAACCAAAATCCCGTAAAGTGAAAATGTACTGTTCCTCTAATTGATAACCACTACACAATTCTTGTATTCTTATATATCGACTTGTTTTCATAGGTTTTAAATTAGCTGATAGACTTCAGTCTTCTGAATAGGTCTTTTTGTTCTTCACTTAGGTTTTTTGGCATCTTCACAGAAAAAGTAACTATTAAATCACCAAAGTGACCGTCTTTTTTATATACTGGAAATCCTTTTCCTTTCAACTTTACTTTAGTGCCATTTTGAGTTTCTGGCTTCACTTTCAATTTCACCTGCCCATCCATGGTATTAACAAATATTTCTCCACCCAAGATGGCGGTATAAAGATCAATATCGATGTCTTTGTATAAAGTTTCCCTGTCCCTTTTAAAGTTTGTATTGTTGATAATTTTAAATGTAATATATAAATCCCCTTTGGGACCACCATTTACACCGGGACCGCCGTGCCCCGTAATTTTAATCGTTTGGTTGTCCTCAACCCCTGCTGGTATAGTAATTCTAATATTCTTGCCATTAACGGTTAATGTCTGTTTGTGGGATTTATAAATGTCGGTAAGATTAAGATGTAACTCGGCATTGAAATCTTGCCCACGAAACTTAGCTTGTGCTCTTCTTCCTCCGGAAGATCTACGGCCACCAAACATACTTTCAAAAAAATCTGAAAAATCTCCATCACCATACTCATATTCAAAACCGCCACCTTGGAAAGGGTTCTCCTGCTGACTACCTGCATATGCGCCTTGTTGTCGTTTAGCTTTTTCAAATTCTTCAGCATGTTTCCAATCCTTACCGTATTGATCATATTTCTTACGGTTTTCAGGATGGCTAAGAACCTCGTTAGCCTCGTTTATTTGCTTAAATTTAATTTCCGCCTCTTTGTTATCCGGATTTAAATCGGGATGGTATTTTCTAGCTAGCTTGCGGTATGCTTTTTTAATCTCGGCATCTGAAGCATTTTTGTCTATCCCAAGAATTTTGTAATAGTCAATATATTCCATGAGGAATTTTTGAAGTATTAAATTATACCTTGAATTTACTAAATATACCGAGCAATATCAAAGGTTTAATACTAAATTAAGACTTCCCTTTTTGAAGATCTTTTTTAATGGAGAGTGTCTTTAATTTCTCCACAATTTAGCATGGCTTCTCCGAAATATGGATTCCTAATTTCTTTTTCCTTACTCAACCAATACCCACCTTTATTGTTATCAGCCATTGGGCAATATTGTTCATAAATATCATGGTTAATACCAATAGCTTTAACTAGTTCAATAATGTCTTTTGAAAGTGGCTTAAAAAGTGTCCTCATTCCATCTAAATTTGTGGTCTTTGAAATGTTATTTGCCAAAGTGTGAATTTCTTCCTTTTTAGAATTTAAAAAAGACCTTTCTTCTTCTGAATTTATTTGGTCATCTATAATTTTAGATATCGCAGTACTGAGTTCATTGGCACTTTTCCCCGCAATTTCTGCATTGCTATCCACTAATCCATTTTTTAGGGTAATATAGGCCTCGACCGCTGAATAAAGTTTATTTTTAAGGGTTTCATTAACCTCCGTAAATGTCAAGGTTTCGAATTCATTTTTCTTATTACCTTTCATATTCATCATAGAAGGTTTACCTTGAAGTTGTGCAGCGGCATCCACTGTAAATGTTCCATTGGTTACAATTTCCTCACCAACAGTTAAGCCATTCAGAATAATGTAATTATCACCAATTTTAGAGCCAAGGGTAACTTCACGCATTTCAAACTGAGGATGGTTGGGGTCTGTTTTAACATAGACAACAGAACGCTTTCCTGTCCATAGTATTGCCGTGGAAGGAATGGTGAGGGTTTCGGTGGACGTTGGTGACGGTAATTCTACTTTTGCTTTAACAAACATTCCCGGTTTTAATTCTCCCTCTTTGTTGTTCAATTCGGCCCTGAGAGTTGTTGTTCTACTGCTAGAATTTAGCATAGGGTCTATGAAGCTGACTTTAGCTGAATATTGTTTATTTGGATAGGCGTTGGTACTAATCGACAGAGATTGTCCTTTTTTAAAGAATTCAATTTGGTTTTCATAAACATCAAAATCTGCCCATAGTGAACTTAAGTTTGAAACTCTGAAAAGAGCTTGGCCTTTACTTATTTGATCCCCTTCAGCCACTAACTTTTCAGTAACTGTTCCGGAAACTGTAGCATAAACCGGAAATTTTTCTTGAACTTTTCCTGAAGCTTCAATGGCATCAATTTGTTGGTCCGACAATTTCCAAAGTTTTAACTTGTTTCTTACCGCATCGTAAAGGGCAGGCTGCGATTTTTTTAAATTAGCAGCAGTCAATAACTCTTGTTGTGCAGCAAACAATTCAGGAGAATAAACTGTTGCGATTAATTGTCCAACTCTCACTGTTTCACCAGTGACATTAACATTGAGTTTCTCTATCCTACCTGAGAAGTAGCTTACTTGTACCGAATTTTCTTCCTCATTGGTGACTATTTTACCAGAAAGTTCAACCCTATTTATGTTGGATTCTCCAATTTCCCCTTCTACTTTATTGGTTTGGATGTTAGAAAGAGCCATAGCTGTTTCCGTCATTTTGAATGCATTTGGATTGCCTTGGGAACTAGAATTGTCGGCAGGAATCAATTCCATTCCACAAATAGGGCAATTACCTGGTTCTGGTTGCATAATTTGGGGATGCATACTACACGTCCACATCTCAGTTGATTTGCTTTCAGCAGCTTCATGATCATGCTCATCCACTTTTCCTCCGAAGAACACATAACCCATTAACAACCCAATTGCCAAAGCAATTATTATAAATATTACATTCTTACTCATTGCTGTCTTCATTTTCAATACGATAAATCATTTTCTTCATTTCGGCAATTTCACGTTCTTGAGCCTCAATGATTTCTTTAGCAAGTTTAATTGCTTCAGGATCTTTTAAATTAGCCTTTTGGCTCACCATAATGGCTGAAGAATGGTGAGGAATCATTGCTTTCATCCATTGAACATCTGATATGAAAAGCTGGGTTCTTAAAGCGTAAAGAGTGAATATAAAAATTACCGCAGAACCAATTATAATAATATAATTAAGAACCTTGTTTTTATACATTTTCCACATAAAAAGCATCATGGAAATTGCCATTGGGGCAACCATTAAAATGGTCATATAAGTGCGTGTATTACTTAGCATAACATTGTCGAATGTATCGGCATTTAGAAACATTACCGCATACATGATCACGATAGATACACCCATCATTGATGCGAATTTTGTATAACTAGATTTCATGATCTAAGATTTTTAGGCGTTAATTTTTGAATAGTTGGTGAGCTTACATAAAAAAGTGCAAATCCACTTAATACGGTTATTAATCCGAGTAATGAAAATGCTCGTAAAACAACAGTATTGAAGTTGTCGCGTGATTCGTAATCCATAGTGTGAGTCATCCACAAAAAATCAAACCATCTCCAAGCCCTATGCCTTACAGTTTGAAATTTACCATCTGCATAGGAGACATAGGCTTTTAAGTTATTATCTTGTTTATAGGTAATAACATAAGCTGGTAGCAACTTTTCACGATATTCATGGTGTTTGTCTATTTCTGTAATAAGTTTAATATCTTTAACCTGAAGCTCATCTAACAAATGTTTTTTTGCTACATCTAAAGCTTCTAGTTTAGAAATTCCTTTTTGTGAAATCCCTGTTTTTGCATCTACCAATTCTGAATTGTTTATCCAGTAGTACGGTTTTCCTGCAATGTCCCTTAACTCCAAAGAATGGATTCCACTAGAATTATGAATTTCAGTAGGACTTATAAGTTCAGTAAAATGTTCCATTGGTGGAGGAAGCTTTTTGAACTGATCTCCATGGATTTCATCAATATTTGTCCAACTGAAATAAAGTCCACTAATCGTCCAAAACAAAAATTGAATACCTAGGAATAATCCAAGATATCTATGGACTTTTCTAAACTTTTTTTGTGTTTTACGTTTTATCATTCCAAGATTTTAATCAATAGAAACTGTTCTTAATCTTAAGGCGTTTCCAATAACAGATACTGAACTAAAACTCATCGCTAAAGCCGCAATCATTGGTGATAACAATATGCCAAAAAAGGGAAAAAGAAGTCCAGCGGCGATAGGCACGCCGATGCTGTTATAAACCAATGCAAAAAATAAATTCTGCTTGATGTTTTTCATAACAGCTTCGCTGAGATTGCGGGCTTTCACAATTCCATGAAGATCCCCTTTTACTAGTGTGATTCCGGAACTCTCGATTGCCACATCGGTTCCAGTGCCCATGGCAATGCCAACATCACTTTTTGCAAGAGCCGGGGCATCGTTTATACCATCACCTGCCATGGCAACATTATGTCCATTATTTTGAAGGCTCTCGATTCTATTCAATTTGTCTTTTGGTAGCATACCAGCTTCAAAATCACTCAATCCGATTTCCCTGGCGACAGCTTCAGCGGTATTCTTATTGTCACCGGTCAACATAATAACTTTGATACCATGCTTTTGAAGGGTATTGATTGCTTTTTTGCTTGTCGCTTTGATTTTGTCAGTGATAACAACAAAGCCATCGACTTTACCATTTATAACTAAATATGAAACAGTTTTTCCTTCACTTTGATATTGTTCTGCCTTCTGTTTTTGTTCAGAGGAAATCTTCACCGATTTTTCTTCTAACAAGGACAGATTTCCTATTAAGATTGAATGATTATCAATTAATCCTTCAACCCCCTTACCTGAAATGGAATTGAAATTACTAGAATCACCTAATTTTACATCTTTTTCCTTAGCATAATTTACGATTGCAGTCGCTAGGGGATGTTCACTCGATTTATTAAGTGTTCCTAGGTAATAAACAGCTTGTTCAAAATTCTTAGTAAAGGATTCTACTGTTTCTACGGTTGGTTTCCCTTCAGTTACAGTTCCTGTTTTATCTATTACCAAAGTGTCTATTTTTGCCATTTTTTCTAAAGCTTCCGCATTTTTTATCAGCACTCCATTTTGTGCTCCTTTTCCAACACCCACCATTACTGACATAGGGGTGGCAAGACCTAGGGCACAAGGACAGGCAATTATTAAAACAGCTACGGCATTTACTAAAGCATATACATAGGCCGGATTTGGCCCCCAAATAGCCCAAATACCGAATGTAACCAACGATATGATAACAACGGCAGGTACAAAATATGAGGATACTTTATCCGCCAAATTTTGAATGGGCGCTCGACTTCTGCTTGCATCATTAACCATGTGTATGATTTGTGAAAGCAATGTATCAGAACCAACTTTTTCGGCTTTGAATAAAAAAGATTGTTTCCCATTTATTGTACCACTGCTAACCGTGTCTCCAACCTTTTTTTCAATTGGAATGGGTTCTCCGGTTATCATGGATTCGTCAATAGAAGAATTTCCTTCCGTAATAGTGCCATCTACAGGGATTTTATCTCCTGGTTTAACTCTTAAAATATCGCCAATTTCAATTTTATCAATTGAAACTTCATGGTCTTCACCGTCAATGACTTTTATAGCCCTGTTTGGAGCAAGCTTCAAAAGTTCCTTTACTGCCGAATTGGTTTTACTATGAGCTCTAGCCTCTAAAACCTGTCCCATTAAAACAAGGGTAAGAATAACTGTAGCGGCTTCAAAATAGACGTGAACTGTGCCCGCTTCTGTTTTAAATTGGGCGGGAAATAAATCAGGAAATATTATGGCCACAACGCTAAATACCCAAGCAACACCAGAACCAATACCAATTAAAGTAAACATATTCAGATTCCAGGTTTTTATGCTTCTAAATGCCCTTTCAAAGAACATCCAAGTTGCATAGAAAACTACAGGCAAGGAAAGTACAAATTGTAACCAATTCCAAGTTTGTAACGAGAATAAATTATAAAGTGGGTTTTCATTAACCATGTCGCTCATGGCGATTAAGAAAATTGGAAGTGTAAAGCCAACAGCAATCCAAAATTTTTGGAGCAGTTTCTTATATGTTTTTTCTTCAGAAGAAGCGTCTACATCTTTTGGAACCAAATCCATTCCGCAGATTGGGCAACTGCCTAGTTCATCCTCAATAATTTCTGGATGCATCGGGCAGGTATATTGGGTGCCCGAGGATTTATTGGTTAAATTAATTTCCGCCACCAAATCCATGCCGCAAACGGGACAATCCCCTGGCTTATCATAGGTTTTATCCCCTTCACATCGCATTGGGCAGTAATAAACGGATTCCCCCTGATTGGAATGGTTATGGTGAGGTTTTACTTTTTTATGTCCTGTTTGCAACGGCTCGGAACTAATATGGTAACGATCGCCATTTTCTTTTAAAGCATTTTGGAATTTCGTTAAAGGGATGTGTTTATCCATACTAATTGTCGCCTTGGCCTCTTCTAGATTTACATCCACTTCCCTAACGCCCTCAACCTTTTCCAAGGTTGATGCAACATGTTTTTTACAACCATTACAAGACATACCATGCACATAGTAGGTATGTCTCATATGTTGTTTCTGCTGCTTATTTTTATTAATCGAATAACGGCCACCGTCATCTTTTAATGCCTTTTGGAAAATTTCCAATGGGATGTGCTCATTCATTTCTATGATAGCGGTGGCTGTTTGCAAGTCAACCTCTACCATAGAAACACCATCAACTTTTTCAAGGGTTTGTTGCACGTGGTTTCTACAACCGTTACAAGTCATTCCTTCTATAGAATATGTATGCTTCATGGTTTAGGTTTTTAATTTTCCTAGCTATTTATATTCTGTTATTTTGAAATAGTTTCAGTAACCTTACCGCATTTCAACATTTTATCTCCGAAATAAGGATTTCTAATTTCCGCAACATCAGAAAACCAATAGCCTCCTTCATTGTTGAAAGCCATGGGGCAGTATTGCTGGTAAATAGTACCATTTTCTAAACCTACTTTAAAAACATCTTCCAATCCTGCTGTTAATTCTGAAAAGGTTTCACGTTGTTTTTCAACATCTTCAGTATTTGCTAATGCAGTGGCAAGGTCTTTTAAATTTTGATGATCACTATCAAAACTTTCTGCAAGTGCAGCAGAAGCTTTAGAAGCCTCAGTTGCATCTGTCTGTACCAAAGCATTCTTTAAATGAAGATAATCTGCCCATGCTTTTCCGGTCATGCCATCGGTAAATTTAGTATCAGCCATTGCCGTTACCTCTTTTTCTTCTTGGGTTACTTCTTCAGGTGATTGCATCTCTGCACCTTGTTTGTTTTCTTGTTTGCAGCTAACGAAAGATATAAGTGCCAAAAGAATTACTAAATTGATTTTTAAGGTTTTCATGTTATAAAATTTAAGTTATGATTTGATTTCTATTAAATATGCTATTTCGGCTAAGTTTTTATAATATTTTTTTATTGCCGCTAAAGTTGAAATTTCAATGTTAAGTTGTAATTCTTGAATGTTTAATAATTCATTAAAATCAACTTTGCCAGTTTCATATGTCTTTAGCAATATTGTTTCTGCATTCTTGGCCCTCTCTAGATTCTGCTGTTGGTAATCATAGCTAATCTTGGCGGCTTCAAGATTTTTTAAAGCGGTATTTAATTGAGTATTTAGTTCGTTGGTTCTGTTTTCCTTAAGTGCTAAGGTTTCTTCTTTTTTTATTTTGTTCTGGATAGAGACGGAATTGAACTTATTGTTGAAAATAGGTATAGATAATGAAACCATTGGCATTAGTATATCCTTTCCATTATCACTCAACACCATATCTGTTCGTTCCGCAACAGGGATGTAATCTATTCCTAACCCAAACATTGGTTTGGACTCGTTTTGGTTAAGTAATTCAGACCTATCAATACTGCTGATAGCAGCATCGAATTTCAATAATTCTGGATTTAATTCTATTGTAGCTGGATCTATAACAGTGAGTTCATCAAACATTACTAAATCTTCTACCACTATTTCCATTTTGGGGTTTCTATTAAGCAGAATATTTAGTCGTGTACTAACTTCTGCTTTGTTTGTTTGCAGTATTTCAATTTGTTCCTTTAGTTTGTTAATTCTCAATTGAAGCTTGAGAACATCTACTGCCGAGGCTTTACCTACTTGCACAGAATTTAGTGCAAGTTGTTCATATGTTTGAAGTAATGATAGTTGTTCTTCTATGATAAGTTCCTTCTTGGAAATTTCAAATAAGTCATAATAGATAGTGCTAATGGAAAATGCCAATTTACGTTTTGCAATGGTGTAGTTAACATATTCTATCTCAGCCATGGATTTAGAAAATTCTGAACGATTTTCAATACTTCCAAACCAAGGAAACATCTGTTTTACTGAAAAACGGGCTTTTTGTGCTCCAACCCTGGTTTCTGGGGTTGTAATAAAATATCCAGCAGAAAATTCAGTATTAGGTATGGTATTGGCCTCATTTATCGTTTCTTCAGCAATTTGGTAACGCTTTTGTGTAGCCCTAATCATAGGGTTATTTTCAAACCCTATGTTTATAAGGTTTTCTAAACTCTGTGAAAAAGAATTTCCCCAGATAACTAAAAACAGGATTATTAGAAGGTTAGTTTTCATGGATTTAGTTTTTTAAGTTGGTATTCCTTTTTCCAGCAGAATAAAACTGGTACAACAAAAAGAGTTATAAGAGCAATGAGCATTCCCCCAAAAGATGGAATTGCCATAGGTATCATAATATCACTTCCTCGGCCATGTGAAGTTAGAATTGGCAATAAGGCCAAAAGGGTAGTGGCCGTTGTCATTAAACATGGACGGATTCGTTTTTCACCTGCTTCTATCACTGAAGCAATAATGTCATTTTTAGTTTGTGGCTGGTTTTTATCGAAGGTCTGAGTTAAATAAGTAGCCATAATTACGCCATCATCCGTGGCGATACCAAATAGGGCAATAAACCCTACCCAAACTGCCACACTTAAGTTAATTGGATGCAAATTGAAAACATTTCGCAGGTTTTCCCCAAAAAAGTTGAAATTTAAAAACCAATCTTGCCCATATAACCAAATCATTATAAAACCACCCGCAAATGCTACTGCAATACCAGTGAATACCATGAAAGAGGTAGAAACAGATTTAAATTGAAAATATAATATCAAGAATATAATCAATAGTGCTAGTGGAATTACTACCGAGAGAGTTTTATCTGCACGAAGCTGATTTTCATAGGTGCCCGTAAAGCTGTAATTAATACCATTTGGAATTAACAATTCACCACTTTCGATTTTATCGTTTAAAAAATCCTGTGCCTTTTCAACCACATTTACCTCTGCAAAACCATCCATTTTATCGAATAGAACATACCCGACTAAAAAAGTATCTTCACTCTTAATCATTTGTGGGCCTTTTTCGTATCGGATACTTGCCAATTCTCTTAATGGAACAGGCTCCATATTGGAAACAGGCACATATATATTTTCAAAATCCGCTTGAGTGCCACGTAATTCTCTTGGATAACGTACTCGTATTCCATAACGTTCTCTACCTTCAACGGTGGTTGTAAGAACTTCACCACCAACTGCAATGTTTATCACAGACTGAACGTCGTTTATATTAATACCATATCGAGCAAGCTTTTCCCTGTCAATATCGACTAGCATATAAGGCTTTCCAACAATCCTATCTGCAAAAACGGTTTCAGGTTTTACACCTTCAACTTCTTTTAATAGAGTTTCGAGTTGAAATCCGAATTGTTCAATCTCTTCTAAATTTTGACCTTTTATTTTTATCCCCATTGGTGCGCGCATTCCAGTTTGTAGCATTACCAATCGAGTTTCTATAGGTTGTAATTTTGGTGCAGAGGTAACTCCAGGTATTTTAGTTACAGCAACAATCTCATTCCAAATATCGTCTGGAGACTTTATCCATGGTCGCCAATTGCGGTAGTATTCCCCATCCTCATCTGGAATTAAATCGTTAAAGGAAATCTTTTGATAGTTTATAGGTGTCGTTTTTTCCTCCTCCATTTTCTGAAGATTTTGGACAATGCCTTTATCATTTTTCAAAATAAAATTTCCATTATCATCTACTTTGAATTTTGTTTTTGTCCCTACAGAATCTAATAAATATTCAGGTTTGTAGAGGATGATATTTTCAAACATTGAAAGTGGAGCAGGGTCTAAGGCAGATGCAGTTCTACCAGCCTTACCAACAACAGTTTCAATTTCAGGTATGTTAGCAACTGCCATGTCTAACTGTTGTAAAATACGTTTGTTCTCTTTAACTCCAGAGTGTGGCATGGAAGTTGGCATCAACAGAAATGAACCTTCATTTAGAGAAGGCATAAATTCTTTACCAGTATGTTCTTTAATGACAACACCCAAAATAATCAAAAGGGTAGGTATACTTAGAAACAACATTTTGTTTTCTAATGTCCATCTCAAAATCCTACTATAATAACTGCGGAAAAAGGTAAAAAACAGTAATAATCCAAAACAGATTAAGGAAACAAAGATGAAGTTGATAAAGGTGCTCCTATCAAAACCCAAAGGTCTCCAATAAATGGATAATAAAAGCGAAATTGTGAATACAGATAATCCAGCGATTAGTTTTGAAGATTGACTTGAACTGAGAGTTTCACGAGTCTCAAAAAAACGTATTAATGCAAAGGCAACAAGGATAAGGCCAAGCCAATACCCATAGGTAATGGCTACTATTCCTGCAATAAAGAACAAAAGGTTATAAAGTTGTTTGCTCCTTAGACTTAGTTTTGTTTTTTTGAAAAGAATAGTTGCTATAGGTGGAATAATAAACAATGCCACTATTATACTAGCAATCAAGGCGAAGGTCTTGGTAAAGGCTAGAGGCCTAAATAATTTGCCTTCAGAACCAATCATTGTAAAGACTGGTATAAAACTTATAATAGTAGTCATCACTGCTGTAACAATAGCTCCTGATACTTCGGCTGTGGCATTATATACCACTTTATTTATGGGAAGGTTTTCACCATTATCATCAACATGGCGAATAATGTTTTCAGAAAGAATAATACCCACATCCACCATGGTTCCAATTGCAATTGCTATTCCCGACAATGCAACTATATTGGCATCAACACCAAAATATTTCATTGCAATAAAAACAAATAAAACAGCTATTGGAAGAAGTCCTGATATTAGCATCGACGCTCGTAAATTATATACCATTACTATGATTACCAGGATTGTTATAAGTATTTCCAAATAAAGAGCTTCATTAAGAGTATTGAGGGTCTCTTTAATAAGGTCGGTGCGGTCGTAAAAGGGAATTACTGTTAATTGTGAAACCCTTCCATCGGCTAATGTTTTCTTTGGCAAGCCTCCACTGATTTGAGATATTTTATCTTTAACGTTATTGATGACTTCCAATGGATTGGCTCCAAACCTCGATACCACAACCCCGCCGACAACTTCGGCACCTTCTTTATCCAAAATTCCTCGTCTTGCTGATGGTCCCAGTTGAACATTAGCTACATCTTTAATTTTGATTGAGGTAAAGTTTTTAGAATCGATTACGGCATTTTCAATATCATCGATCGATTTAATGTACCCAAGACCTCTAACCAAATATTCAACCTGATTTATTTCAACTGTTTGTGCACCAATATCCTTATTACTTCCCTTTACGGCTTCAACAACATCCATTAAACCGATGTTATACTGCCTCATTAATTCCGGATTTACATCTATTTGATATTCTTGTACATATCCTCCAATTGAAGACACTTCAGAGACACCTTCAGCAGAGGAAAGTGCATATTTAACTTGGTAGTCCTGCACACTTCTTAATTCGTGTAAATCCCAACCTCCAGTAACTTTGCCATCCTTATCTCTTCCCTCTAAAGTATACCAATAGATTTGGCCAAGTGCTGTGGCATCTGGGCCTAAACTCGGTGAGACCCCAGCAGGAAGAATATTATCTGGTAATGAGTTTAATTTTTCCAGAATACGACTACGACTCCAGTAATATTCAACATCTTCATTAAAAATGATATAGATGCTACTAAACCCAAACATCGAGGTACTGCGGATTGTTTTAACCCCAGGTATGCCAAGTAATGAAGTGGTTAATGGATATGTAATTTGATCCTCTATATCTTGAGGTGAGCGTCCTGGCCAATCTGTAAATACAATTTGTTGGTTTTCGCCTAGATCTGGAATGGCATCAACAGCTACAGGATCATTAGGAAGAAACTTTGTATCCCAATTAAAAGGAGCGTGAACAATACCCCAGCCAATTCCAACCGCTAATAGGAGTAGGGCTACTAATTTGTTATCTATTAAAAATTTAATGCTTTTGTTTAGCATGGTTTTAGTGATTAAATAGTTGTTAGGATTTAAGTACTAACAGAAGAGGGGTTTAATCAACTTCGATTAAACACCAAAAGTTTCTCAGGAAAATCCTGGAAACATCACTAAAATCAAATTAAATAAGTCTCGTCTAGCTTATAAATACACCTAAATATTTTAGGTGGTGGAGATTCGTCTTGGAAAATGTTTTGTTCTTGTTCTGGAACAAATAATAGAAAATATGAAGAAATAAAAGCAGTTACAAAAGATGGTTGATCCAACTTATAGTGGTCAAATTGAATTTTTAATTCATCCTGACCTTCAACCGAAACCACATCATTTTTACAACAAGTTTTTTCGATAGAAACTTGGTTTGGCAAATCCATTCCCATGCCACATCCTTTGAGCTCAGAGAAAACAGCAACTTCGACTAAATGGTCGCCACAGAAGTGTTTGCTTATAGAAAAACTAAAGGTTGATAGCAGGACAACGACTGCCATTAAAATTGAGGTGATATGTAAAAATCTCTTCTTCACTTCGGTATCAAATGTACGAAAATGATTGATTTAGAGTGTTTTTTAACAAATATTTTGAAATTATTTATGACCAAATATGGGACTTTTATCAATCCCTTAGACCCTAATCGTAAGCAATTTACAGTAAATATTTCTTTATAATTTCACAAAAGAAATCTTATTCAGAAAAAATGAATTTTTTATTTGAAGTAACCAAAAAAGCAAATTATATTTGCATCCGCTTAGGAGGAATGGCAGAGTGGTCGAATGCGGCAGTCTTGAAAACTGTTGAGGGTCACACCTCCGGGGGTTCGAATCCCTCTTCCTCCGCAAAAAACCCTGTAATCAATTGATTAGCAGGGTTTTATTTTTTAAGGTGTAAAATTAGGTGTAACTTAATTTAGTAAAATCGTTGAATTTTTACATATACTTTGTTTGCTCGAATATGCCCATTACTACCGCTTCACCGTGAATAGGTAACTGGATTTCTTGTTTCTCTGTTTTGGTTTGCTCAGAGTTTTTCCTTTCATTTCTCTTTATCCTAACACCAAAGAAATTGGTTCCTAACCAAAATTTACTTTGATATTGATCTCCAATCTTTCTTCTTAAAACGATTGTATAAAAATCCTGCTCCTTTTTGAAACTCTCAATTTCCAATTTTACAGTTATTGCTCCATGTGAGGCTAAATCATAAACATTCACCTCAGACTTGGTCAAATTATTGATTGTTTCTCCAGTTATGGAGTCTGATGCACTCATGGTTAAAATCCATCGATCCATGAGCATGGTTGCTCCTCCCGTAATTATTATTCTTGACATATTTAAAAGATTTATAAATTAAACTTGGAATACTTCTTACTGCACCCTCAAAAAAGAAGGTGCAGTATAGAAGGCATTAACTAATCCCCATGATTGAATTTAAATTTCATCGGTTATACCCCATAATTGTCTATCAAGCTTTGATCGCCTCTCATTATATCCCATTGCCATTTGAAGAAATAAAGTCTTTCCAATGGGTTTGGTAATCTCAATGGTGGAGGGTTATTATTTAATTTTGTTGAATAATCCATGTAATTATCCGTATAACCCCTAGGGAATTTGTGTGAGGAAAGGGCATTACTGAAAATATGAGGTAGTGAGAGTGAGTGCCCAATTTCATGAACGAATGTATTAGGAGAGGATAAGTTTGTTCCAAAAACTACAACAGCATTCCCCCAAACGAAAGTTCCTGAGACTACAGATGAATCGGCAATACCTCCTGCTGATGCGCTCTCATCAGTTAAGAAAATTATGGACCTCTTAGATCCTGCTGGAGGGGCGTTATTTCCTAATTTCATATATAGTGCCAACAGGTCATTCATGAAGTTACTAGCATTATGGTTGTTGCCTTGAGGATAACTCGCCTTAAATGCTGTAACATCTGGATCTGTTCCATCTAAATCATTTATTATGAAACGTTCGTCCTCAAGTACCTCTGCTCTAATTAATGCCTGATTGAATGACTGGTTCTTAAGAATATCATGATATTGGGATGATAGCGTCACATTTGCGCTGTCATATGAGACTCTTACCATTACCAATTCTGCCTTAGGAATTCTATCATTCTGATACATCATAATCTTACCGACTTGTTCCTCAATATTTTCACCACGAGCTATAATGTGGATTTGGGTGTGTGATGATAAGAGACCTCTCCCGGACCTTATTGTGAAAGCGTCCTCTAGAGTCCAATAAGTTCGGGAGTTTCCATTAGAGGAATCTAAAACCTTTGTTGTTTTTCTACCCCTGCTGATTACATCTCGAATATTAATTGATGATGGAGAAACCGAAAGAATTGGGTTCTCTGGACGCAATTCAATTGTATTGTTTCTGGCATCTAATGCATCAATTTCGTCAATTTCCAGACTTATTTTAACACCCTGTTCATGCATTCTCGACCCTTTATTAAACCCTGATATTCCGCGTGGAGGGAAAATACTTATCCACGATGGGTAATAATCAGTGCCGTATGGTTGAATTGGATTTGGGTCACCATTTAGATATTCACTTTTTAAAGCGGCAATATTTGAAACTAAGGGCTGTTTGGCATTGACCGAAGCATTGTTTACATCAACCAAAACCGTTTCTATGGGATGGATATATTCATCTCTCAAATAATCAAACCCAAAGTGTCCTGCATATCTTACATTAACAGTTGACTCATCTCCATTTGTTCTCATAAATGTTCTAGGCGGTACAGCTTTTACAATAAATCTTAATAAGTCATTATTTTCGGGCGCATCAGAAGATTCGGAATCGGTGAGTGATAAACTTTCTGATCCGGAGGTATATTCTACATTATCTCCTCTTGAAACCCGATCCCTTACCGTTGGATTATCCATGAGAGTTTCATTTTCTCTTGTGCTTTCACCACCATCAATTTGTTGCTGAAGATGTTGTCGTGTTAAGTTTTGCGCATCATCTTCGGTTAAATTGCCACTTCTCCTTGCCTGGTTAATACCCTCAGATATATTCCTTGAATTCGTCGTATTATGTTGTTGAGATGCTAGGCTTTTAGCCATTTCTGCAAATGCTTTGGCATTTTCCTGGTTGGATAAATAGGTTTTCATGACATTGTCTTGATTACCTGCCAGACCTGTGATATCATTAAAAATCCCTGCTTTGCCAAGTAGCTCAGACAATGGAGTCAATCCAACTCCTGGAGCAGGAGCGTCTGGAGCATTTTGTATATTTACCATTGGAGTTGCAAAATCCTTATATTCAGGTTTGTAGTCGGTAATTACTGGGGTAGGGGTGGTAACTGGAGAAATAGGGGTTGGTTCTTCCGTTCTAAATTTATCCCAATCCTGAGAAGAATTCTCTTTAACCATTTCACACGCATCGCAATTTCCTTGAATTGCTTCCATAAATACCCCTCTGGTTGGGATACTTATTCTATAAGGAGGCATTGGTGTTAAAGGTTTATAATAATCAGTTAACGATGTTTCTAAAAATACGTTATCTCCTATTTCTTCCAACATATTATTTCTTCCAACTTTGTAGCCGTCAGCAACCGGAAATACCAAAGAATTTCCAGTAATCGTTATCAACTCATTCTTTAGAACTGATGCTAAACTTCTCATGGCTGATAGGTTTCCAGTACTTGTATATGTTTGGATGTTGAATCCGTCCATAAGCATATACCTTCTATCTGGATCCAAGTTTCTCCACAATATTTTGTTATAATGTTCAATGTGACTATTGAGATGCTCGATTAAGGTATTAACTAAATATTCATCTTCCTTTCTGGGGTCTTTTTTATCTCTGGAAGTAAGGGGAATGTAAAGATTGGTTCCATCTAGGAGGTCGTCATTTACGTATCCACTGTAAATTCTACCATTAAAGAATTCTGTAGAATAATCCATATCAACACGCCCGATATTAAGTTTGATATGATTTTTAAGCGCTATGACATCCTCATTTGAGCAGCTTAAACTCATATAATCAGTAGTGCCACCGATGGCGCGTCTTGTCTTACCAATCGGGCCATTAGAATTAAAATTGACTGTAATTGTTCGATTCCCTCCAGAATACTTTTGATCTGTAGAAAAATCTAATGGTAGGCCATCACCATTGTGTTGTATGGTATAGGTGGTTCCCCCACCTGGTGCTGAAGATTCTTGTATAGTTACGTTTCCATAATGTATGGAAATGGAATCCGTAATTCTTGCAAATACCAAAGGCAAGATATCATTGTAAAAAATTCCGTCCCATTCTGAAATTAATCGACCAGCCAAATAATAATTCATCATATCTGCAACAGCTTCAGAGCCCGTATAGCCTAATATTTTTGCATAGGTTTCCCATAACAAACCGTCAACATGTCCATCCTCAAAAAAGTCACTGGGCCCAAATGACACATTTGCGCCGTTATGAGAAATAGTTTGTCTAGAAAAGGTTTTAACTCTAATACATTTAGCTGGTGGTACAGATCTAAAATTGTCATCAATTGTAATGAAAGCATCAGAGATTTTTTGGGCTACTAGAATTTCATGTTCCACAGTATCTGATGATGTGCCGCCAAATAAAGCTCCCACTGGTCCTAATACACCCACCAAGATTGATGCGCCAATGTTTCTTCGAATTGTTTTTTCAACATTCAATTCTTCAGTTGTAACTGTTTCTGTTACTATGGGAAAAGATTTTATCCGATCATATTTTGTTTTAGGTCTTGGTATATTAGCCTTAATTTGCATCTTACCTCTGATTTGCATCACTTCAGTATCAGCATAGGTTAATCCTTCAGCTGGAAAATTAACCCTTTCATAATTTGTTTTTATCCTATCGTTGGCATCAAATGCTTTAATAAGGGGATGCATAGTTCTTCCTAAAAACCGGAATTTATTCCATTTTAAATAAGTGTGTGACGGAATTGGTAAAAGGTTTTGTGCTAGTATATCTTTCCATTTACTTATGTTTTCAGTTGTAAATTCTGTCATTAATAGAGGTACGAAAACACATTCCTCCACATGGGAAACCTCTTGGAAAATTGCATAATGTCTTAATACCTCAAAATACATCATCGTCAAAGAGTGACAATGGTTATGATTTGCGACAGTTTCTGCAGTAACGCCATATTCTTGACCCTCTGTTACAGTGGTGACAACCGAAGCGTTGAGCTCTCTGTAACTTTCTGCATTTTGCATTATGGCCTGTCTCAGTTTTTCACCAAAAAATTGAGAAATATTCCTAGAACTGTTTTGCGATGCTGAAGATCGTGAATTGGCAAACCCGCCTGCTACACCAAGGGACCCTCCAATACCGCCATACGAAACACCGATTCCAAGTCCCGCAGACATACCAGAAGTATGGGCGTTGCTTCTTCCTCGCATACTTTCATTTATATCTCCGCTTAATTGATCAGTTATAAAACGATCATTTATTAATTCCGCTGCTAAGCTTTCGCCCTGAGAAATAGATTGCCTTTCGGAACCTCTTAAAGAATGTGTTGATTCAAAAACAACAATTTGCTTTTTTTGCCCTGGAGCTAATGGGAGTGAATAAACCAAATCACCAAGGGAATAGCCGTCGGCTTTAAATACTGATTTAAAATAGACGATATGCCCTGTCGCCACAGTAACTGCTTGGTAAAGTGATAACTCGTCATTTGAATCAGGAGAATCCTGCCATTTGACAGGATTATCTAGATCTATTATATTCCTTTTCAGTTTTTGCCCCTCCCTTTTTAAGTTATATTTTGTTTTACCTGATACAATCTCCTTAGACAGTGAATAATTTGCAACGTCTGGATCAGTAATACGTACTACCGCATTATATGAATATTCTCTTAAGGTTCTGTTTGGTGTGGTTAGGTTAATACAGCTCCCGCCTATATCTTGAGTATATTCATCTGAATTAATTAAATCAACTTGGTCTGGTAATCTTTTTGCTTTTGTGGGAGAATTGCATTCACAATCATCATGTTCTTCTTCAATATCCAATTCTGATAATTCCTGTTCAGTAAGTAAAATGTATATAAAATCATCTGAAATGGTCTCTTTACCGGAATCCTGAACTATTATTAGATTGACCGGGTTATCGGGAGCTATTGATACTAAGGCTTGCGCTTCAACATAGGTTCCATAGGGATAATCCATTGTAAAATTGCCAGATTTGTCGGTGGTACCAGAAGTTACAATTCTATTAACTTCATCACCTTCTATTTTGGCTTGCACCAAAACTGTCAATTCATTCAAGTTATGTTTATTTCCTGTCTGTAATACCTTACCTCTTAGTTTTTTTATAGTTGTTGGTTTACCAGTTGAAGGATCATTTATAACTCCATCCGGCGCATAATTCCTGACTTTAATATTCAAATCTTCAAGTTCTTCATCATTGGCGTCATATTGATTTTCCCACAGAATTGAACCATCATGACCTTTTACGCTAACGTTTACCATTCCATTGATGTTGGTTGTTACTATCGGTTCACCGTTATTAAATCTAAAATCAGTTTTATTATCGACTAATTCATTAGAATTTCCCCAATTATGACGCAGAATGTTTAGTCCTCCATTTTCGGAATTATACTCCACAGACAGATCATAAAAATCTAAATCAGACAATTTCATTTCATCCTCAGAAACGACCTCAAAAGTCCCTTTAATCGTATTCGTTTTTAGTTCTGGAAATTCAATTGGAAAATCAAAAAGCTTTTGGAAATTGGCCTTCAGGTAATTAAAGAATTCCTCGTTTAGGCGATATTCCTTTCTTTTTAAAAAGTCTAATAGTTGAGTGTATCCAATTGTAAATTCGGCAGAAGCAATTTGGGGGTAAGAGCCATTTAAATCGACGAGAATTTGGATGAAATCTAATACAAAATGATCTGAAATAGTTCGTTCGGGATATAGCTGTCCAAAAACATATTTAAATAACTCGTAAGCCTCTTTATTAATAATAAAAACACTTTTATTTAATTGGTCCGGTAGGTTAATTAAACCCTCTGAATTTAAAGATGTTTCTTTATTTCTTTTTTCCGGTCCATAGGTAGCCATGTATCTACCTAATTCTTCTTGATAATCTCGTCTATCATAATCAGAAGAAAATGGCGATTTCATATAGAAAATGCCTTCAAATTCTCGCGAAGTAATTAAATGATTAAACTTGTCGGTGGTATTAACATTGAACTTAAAGGAATAATTATTGATATTAGACCCATCTCTTAAAATGTCAATAAAATGGTAAAGGAAAAACCCATAAATATCCTCCAGTTCTCCCTGAACAAGTTCATTCAGAGGCACATTAACTAAATAATCTTCATCTGAAATTTCATGTTTCGAATAAAATTTTTGAAAACCATTAGTAAATCGAAAAATTTGACGGTTATTAATCCTAAACGAAAATTTAGGGAGTTTTACTTCAATACTAATATTATTGATGTTCGAAGTCAATCCGTCATCACCAGAATTGAAAGAATACTGAATAGAAGCCATGGCAAATTTGTTTATAATTAGACATAGCTATTAATTAACCTTATTGAGGGATGGGAGTATAGGGTAGGTTAAGAAAGAATTTTAATTGGTACTAAATTAATTAATAAGGATCTAGTAGACAATACGTAACGTCACGTAAATTTGATTTAGAATACTTTTGATCTTAGCCATGGTGCATAAACCAAGCTAAATCCTAATCCAGCAAAAGTTAATGATGCTGTAAGTGTTACCCCAATAGTCAGTGATGCATAAATGGTTATTGCAAATAGGATTATATCTACCATTCTGTTTGTTTTCCTGACCAAGATTTTAAGAAATCTATTATTCTCTACAAGTGCTATTAATCCACCCAGAATAATTAATCCGAAGAACACATAGGTTGCAATTGCAGAACCTATCATTAAACCAATGATGGAAATGGATCCATAAATGATTGTGCCCAATCTGCAGGAGATCGATGTATGCTTTTTTCTTGATTTAAAATTGAACATAACGAAGTGCCTATTTCTAGGTCTTTATTTAATTAAAATTGATTTGAAATTTGTGAAAAAAGTAGAGGAGAAGCGGCTATTTTACATAATGGCGTTATAACTACTAGGTTGGAGTATTATAACTACCCATTATGTAAACATAGCTTTGCTTGTCCTAATAATTTAATAAATAAGTGGTTATTAAATCCATATATTCTAGAGGATAAATGTCTTAATTAAGAGACTGAATTTTGATCAAAACACACTGAGGTACGGACATATCTCCTATTTTGAATTTAGGAAAAACATTATTTTAGTGCGTTTTTAAAGAGTTTGATTCTATTAGAAAGAGATCATTCCTTAGCAACTCAGTCAACACTTTAATACCCATCCTCCATAAAACTATAGTAAGCCTCTTTGGAAAGAATTAGATTATCTAAAAAGTTAATTCCAAACAATTCTGAGATTTCCTTCATTTTGTTGTGAAGTTGAAAATCTGCATTACTGGGCTTCATTTTACCGCTAGGGTGATTATGAACCGAAATGAAAGCTGTAGCTCCACTTTTAAGGATGACACCGAATAGAATTCTTAGGTCTACACCTGTGTAAGTCATTCCTCCTTTTGATAAAGGATAGATTCCTAAAGGTTCATTTGAATTATTAAGGAGCAAAACTTTGAATTCCTCCTGTAATTCAAATGTTCCATGATCCCATTGATCTCGAATAAAATTGGATGCTACCACACTACAAGTAATTTTAAAGTTTGGAACCATTTTGTTTGGGGTGTAACCAACCGTGATTTCTGAAATTGTATGTTTCATGATTTAAAGAATAAAAAAGGAAGACCTGAGCAGATCTTCCTTTGCGTTAAACAAAAAGGTTCGAATGATTTCTCAAACGAACTCTCTTTTTTGTGTTTCTAAATCATGCCCCCCTACCCAAAAAATGATTTATAGGGTGGGGGTAATTTGGTATTAACCAATTGTCAAGAAATTGAAATAAATAATTCCCTCACAAGCCTCACAAAAGCCAATTGTTATTCAGTTAAGGGATTAAGTTCCTTTATTATATTTAGACTAATTTTCGACTAATACCGGTTCCATAAAACAATCTAAAAATTCTTCCGACACCCCTTTTATTTTCCTCTTTTGACAAAGTGCATATAATTCTTCAACAGCGGAGTAAGTGAAAAATTTAGTTTCTAAATCTTTAAATTGTGGTTTGTTGGCCTCCTTAATAACCTTTTCTCGATCCTCATCTGGTGCCACAATTACATACCTAGTTGGAAATGGAGGGAATTTATCTTTAAAATTTTTCATTCGACTTAACCCACTGGTTACGCCAGTTGAATGTTCAATTTCCATAATCGCGGGAATAAACCTCCCATTTTTAAACCAAATGCAATCTATAAGTAATGCTGCTTGAATTGCATCATCATATGCCATCAATAATTTTTCGTTTTTTAAGGAATTAATGACTCCTTCATATTCCCCTATTCTCTTATTTTGGTATAATATTCCCTTATCATTTTGTGCAATCCAGGTTCTAAAATTTAATTGTTTTCCAATAAACAAAAGAGCGATTTGAATTTGTGCATGTCGCCTTTGTATATCGACATCTATTTTATGTTGATTATATTTGTCAGGAAGAACAAGTGATTCATAATAGGCATCCAAAGCTGGAATTTCTGAAATTACAATCTCGGTTTCTGCTTTTTTAAGTATGCCAATTTCATGAGGAATTTCAGGTTTCCATATCAAATGTTTGTGCCCATCTTTTATTGTTGAAAAGTTTCCTTTATTTTCAATACGACCTGGATAACAATAATAAAATTCTGGAGTGTGTGCTAACAATGCTTCCAAAACACTACGAGTATTGTAACTTCCTCCCAAAATTCTATCAAAATTTATTGGTTGGTTTGGGTTCAGGGCATTAGCAATTCTCCAAATTAGCTCACTTGAAATATTATCTACTTTCTTTTCTTCGATTTTTTCTCCTTTGGTAGGATTCCATCTTTTAATCCTTATGGGGCCTTCCGGTAAATCAATACCTTCTATTTTAATTAGGCCTTTGGTTTTTGGATTTATATAATTATAAACACAATTTCTATCCAATTGGTTTATGAAAGAAACCAAATTACTGGCTGTTAATTTCCGCATAAGTTTTTTCTTTAGTTTCAATCTTTCTTATAAACTGCAAGATTGTCTCTGCCAGTCCCTTCGCCATTAAATAAGGAACACCATTCCCAATTGTTTTAAACATATTTGTTAGCGAAATGTGAGATGGAATTATGAAATCTTTTGGTAAAGATTGAATTGCCAGGGCTTCAGCAGCCGATATTCTTCGAGCTTTGTAAGGATGTAAATGGACCTCATTATTTCCGTATGCAGCTGTCGGGGAATATCTCCATCGATGTAATCTTTTGAAGGATTTTTTTAAATCATCCCCTTCGCATATTGATTTAAATCTTGGTAATCCGGCCCTGGGGGTGAAATAATGTTTTGAATTTGGATGGTTTTCAACTTTATTTCTTTCAAACCAGTGTTGAACAGTTAAATTGATATAAATACCGTTAGGTGGGGGTTTTTCTGAATTTTCCTTAAAGGTCTCTTGTTTTGGCCATTCCTTTGAAAAAATATCCTGAACCTGATAGGTTGCATTTGAATTCCAATCTAAGAAATTAAGAGTATTGGAGTCATATGTTTTTAACCTAGATTTGAGCAGGATATCTTTTTTAAAACCTATTAGAATAATTCTTTCCCTATCTTGAGGCGCACCATACTCTAAAGCATTGACTAATTTTTCAGTAATAATGTAACCATGGTTAATTAATCTGGATTTGATTTCATTGAAAAATGCCTTATGTTTTTTGGTCCGGTATAGCCCTTTGACGTTCTCGAATAAGAAAAAATCTGGTTGATTTGAAATAATTAAATCTATATAGGTTTCAGAAAGCTTTCCATTTTCACCTTTTATCCCTTTATTTTTACCACCGACTGAAAAGTCTGGACATGGCGGTCCTCCTATAAAACCGATAAACTTAAATTTCTTCCTTGCAAGATTTATTAGATTAGTTAATTCTTTCGATTTGTCATTTTTTAAGAAGGCACAAATATCCTCATTACTATATCCAAATTGAGGTTCTCGGATTTTCATTTCCTTTCTCGAATATTTATAAATATCCATAAATGGTTGATGGTATTCATTTACAAAAATTGTTTCATATTCTTTAAATGCTTCGAAACCTAAGTCTAAGAACCCCGCACCAGCAAAGAAGGAAAATAATCCAATTTGGGATTGTCCATTTTTGATTTTTGTCATATTTTATTTAGATCATTTAAATTTAGGTTCAGCCCAGAAATGAATCAATAATAGCAGAATTTTTTAAAACTAGAAGTTTTCATTTGGATAAAATTTCGGCTATTTAATTTCGAACATATTGTATTTGAAGATTCTTGTTGTTTTTAAAGCCTTATATTTAAATTCATCTATTTTAATCAAGTTAAATGCAGCAATTGTTTCCTTAATTGATAATTCGTTTTTAAATTCTTTATTGAGGTGATAAATTTTAAAATGATTATTTGCTGAATAAATCGTTACAGTAATATCACCATTGTTATATTGTTTTAAGTCTTTTAATTCTCCAATTAAATCTTGAAATTTTGAATCAAATTGTATTTTATTATCCTTCCAGTAGTATTTACATGCTGGTCTGTAAAGGCAATTTTTGCAATTTTCTTTATTTGGATTTGCGAGACTAGTGTAATTTTTATTTATAATTAATTGATTAATTTCATCTAATCGGTTTTTTGAAAATTCACCGATTTCTTCACATTCTTCAGAAGTAAATTCGACAAAATATTCTTTTTTTTGAAGATCAATAATGGATAGGGTATGTGGATAATTTCCAAATTCTTGATTATATAAATAACCATATAATTTTAATTGATCTTCATAGTCTTTTTTAATTTCACCTTCCTCTTCAAAAATTTTACCGGTTTTAAAATCACATAGTTTAGTTACGTTATTATTATGATGGATTAGGTCTACTTTTCCCCCAATTTTTCCATCTTTTGATTTTAAAAATTTTTCAGTTTGAATTGAACTTGTGTGTGTATTAGTTTTATTTAATCCAATATTATTGGATTTGATTTGGATTAAAGCTTGTGTTTGCAGTTTTTTAATTGCATAACCCTCTACATTATCTCGTAATGGCAAATAATAACCAAATCCTCTTTTTAATAATTTACTTTCTTCTTGTTCAACACATGAATCCCATTCTTTATTAAACTCTTCAATTCCATTGATTTTATTTTTATAAATCATATCGATACAATGGTGTATTACAATTCCTAAATGATTTAGTGGAGAGTATGGTAATAGGGGACTTTTAAAGTTATTTGATAAGACAACTTTGAATGGACATTTTCTTAACGAAGTTAATAGGCTTGGGGAAATTCTTTTTAGAGCCCTTAATTGTATTTCCTCCCTCATTAGTTATCAAGTAATTTAGTATAGCACCACCCAGGTCTTCTGTTAAGGTTGAAACTATCCAAAAATTGAATATCAGCATTATTAGAACTTGCAATTGCGAATACTTTGAAAATTTCATTTCCTAACCAAGTGTCTGCCGGAAAATTTGGAGTTCCGTTTTCTCCAATATAACAATCCCAGAGGGGATGAATAATAATAACATATAGCAATTTATTAGGTGTTGAAAGTACTGGTAGATTAAAACCATCCTCAAATTTAAAATCGAAACTTCTTGCAAAATTTTGGGCTAATTCTTTACAGTCCATTTGCCATCCGTTTAATTCAAGATAATCGGTAAAATTTCCATCTAATCCAATTAAATAGGTGCTGTCCATATGAATTCTTAACAAGCTTATGGCAAGACGCCAATCTAGTAAACCATGATAATTCATATTTCTAAAAACTTTCAAACAATCGTAACATGCATTTTTGCAATTGGCCCTATGTTGTTCTGAATGAATAAATCCGATGAAAGAGGTTTTGTCTTGTTTTGATATAATTTCTTTAATTATATTATCAATGTGATCATTTAAATATCTAACAAAACCCGAACCATTAGGAAGTTCATCGGCTAGGACAATTTCTGCTGCCTTTTTATTATTTGATGAGTTAGTTTTTCTAATATCCGCAATTTCAATTTCTACCGGATCGACATCAAGTTTTTCAGCTACAACTCTTTGAAGCAAAAAGGCAGCCGAATAAAAGGCCGATCTAATTCCGGCATAATTGGCAATTCGAGTTTGATCAAACATATCCAAGGTCAATCCCTCTGGCACTAAAAGTGGCGAAATCCTAAACACTTCTGTGTTTTTCTGGGATGCTAATGCAATATGTTCATAATCATTTCCAAGATCATGAATTTCAAACCGATAACCACCTTCATTGTGATTCTCTGCACCTCTAGAAATCCATTGATTTCCAAAATTAAACCATTTATCAAACCATTGTCTATTGTCAGGAGGTATTCTATTTCCTGTTCTCATTAATTTTCCTTCAAATAGATTTCCTCCATTGGTATTTATTCTCCAGGTAAAATCCCTATCAGCCAAAATTGAAATATAATTTAAACCTTTCTTTTCTGTAACTGGTTCCTCTGGATTACTTTCCGCAAGGATAGGAGCTTTCGAAAAACTTATATCGGTATTTTCTCTTGAATCATTTCCATTTGAAAGGTTAGTCCTGAAAGCAATTGGTGATTTTATTGGAAAAATTTCTACATTTTCCTCTTCCCCACAATTCGGACATTCATTTTCTTCCGGCCTGTTTGCTGGAGTTACAATATAATTACATAAGTTACATTTAAACATAAAGCGTTCATTAAAGAACGGACTTGGGACTGATGAATTAATTATTGGTTGGCTGTATCTACTATTTGTAACAATATATTCACTAGTGAATCCAATTGAGGTATGAATTGCTTTATCCTTTGTTTTTTGAGCTCCTGGAGCAAATTCATAAATTGCTAAATCACCATTTCTATCAATGTTTTTTAATCCATATTGATGACCATCAAAATTGATTTCATGGTACAAATTTCGAACCGAAGTAGGCATTCCAAACATTGGTAAAACCCCTCCTTCTGCTAATTTTTGTGAAATATCAGTAGTAGCAATTTCATTATTATTAATTATCTGATTAATTTTTAACAATAATCCTTCCTCCTCTATTACCCAATTTATGAGAAGTTGTTTTTTATCTTTTGAAATTCCAGGGTTTAAATTTGAAACTATGTCTTCAATCTCAGGTTTATTATTGGAAATCCAATTGCGAATACTAGGTTCATATTTTTGCCAATTGTTTATTTTTCCGAATTCCCCATGAACACTTGAATTTTTGTCGCTATCCTCAAAATCAAGTGAATCTTCCTTTATTTGATAAGATATTACTGAAAAGGCTTGGCGAAGTACTTCTTTGGAGATTAGCCTTTTAGCGATTCGATCCTGGTCCATTGTCAAAAATGGTGGAGGAGGTGGATCTCCTGTGATTTTATCGATATTATTAAAATAATATTCATCATGACTACGACCTCTACAAAATGTTAGAATAACAGAAAAGGCTTGCCCTCTTCTTCCTGCGCGGCCTACCCTTTGCTGGTAGTTAAATCGTTGAGGAGGCATATTGGCCAACATCACTGCCTGTAAAGAACCAATATCAACCCCAACCTCCAAAGTTGTTGTAACACTTAGAAGATCAATTCTTTTAGCTACTGGCTCACCTTCTTCGTTCAAAATAATATTTCTAAAATGTCTCTGACGTTCAAATTGATTGTCGGTCTGACCAGTTAATTCTTCACAATGTAAACGAATTGGTTTCCTGTATTCAATAGCAGAATGATATGATAAATAATTTCCACTCCAATAATTTCTGCAATTAGTTTGGTGGTACTCCGGCAATAATGTTGATTCAGGATATTGGGTACAAACTCCGCCTGATCTATGTAAATGTGGCCTACCGCCCCTAGGACTTACCCAAACCTTGTCGGTACCTGAGGCTACTTTAATAAACAAATTCTTAATTTCTAGGCCTCTGTTAGTTAAAACATTCGAAGATGTTAAAGTATCTAAAACCGCATTTCCTAATTCTAATTCAGAATCAACATTATTAACCTCTGCAACTCTTTTAATATATTTTCGAAAATGCGCAGGTAAAGTATTGTAATTGTTTACATCAATGATTTTCGGATCTTCAAATTCATTTGGGGTATATAGATATTTATGGCCTAAAATTCTTATACTGGAATTTAATATTTCCAAAAATTTATCGGGGGAAAGGCTAATTTTTCTGGAATTATGTACCAAGGCTTCTGATTTACTCACGGTTAAATATCCTAAAGCTGATGATTCTAAGGAATAAAAGAGATTTCCGAAAAATAGGCTACTAAGCTGAACATAGGTTCCATTTTTTATTTGTTCTTGAAATTCAGTATTATCATCAATCCATTTTTTAAGATCAATATTAAACATATTGAACCATGGTGAATTTGTATTAGGTATTCTTTGGAGATTAATTGCCGAACCTCCAGGATTGACGCCTAATTGAATAAAATTTTTAATTAAGGGAGCACATTCATCGGTGTTCATCATATGAACTAAACTCTCAACTTTTACGATACAGTTTTCTATTTCATCAAGTTTACTAATTGCAATCCTTCTTCTATCTTGTTTTCGCGTGTTAGGATTATCTTTACTTATCAAGCTATCCTCATATAATTCTTCAACGTCATAAAATTGATCTGGGTATTTTTTTTCGAAATCCCTAGTATCATCATTATTTTTTAACCTCAATAATATTTTTGCTTTGACTAGTAAATTGCTTTGAAGTTCTTGGATTAGAATCTCTCTTAGCAAATCTGTAAAGTGGTTTCTTTCGATACCATTTGAAATTTGAGCAGCATCTTCCCTGCTATCAGAAAACACAACAAGTTTTCTTTGTTTTTCTGAATCAGGTAATTGATAAATTAGTTCTTTAGCGAATAATTGAGTGGTTTTCGAGAAACCAGTTCTAAATCCTCTTATAGAGGATCTTTTGGGGCTGAACTGTTTATTTACGCCACAACAGGGGCATACATTAGGAAGTGCAGAATGAGTTTCAATTATTTTGCCATCTTGGTCAACTCGGAAAGCGACATCTGATCTTTCAGAATCACTTTCAATAATAAACATATAACCTTCAATCCAATCTTCTGGTGATTCCTGGACTCTTAAATTTCCTGATAAAACAATATCACCTGAAAATTTATTCAGAAAAGCCTCAACCCAATTTGCACTGAACCCCCTGTCATTTATATCCTCATTAAGAGATGTTTGATGCCAATGATCAGCTGGAATATTATATTTACCTCCTCCTTGTGAATCATGGGGAGTAAATTCTTGATCCCCTTGTGGCCAAAAGATTCCATACTCTTGATAGGTTCGCCTCTCAACAAGTTTAGCAGTCGTTTTTTCCGGTATACCCTCAATATTAGGGCTAATAGGGAGTAATTCGTAAAGTGCGTCAGCAGTTCTTCCTCTTTGGCCTCCGAAAAGGGTAGTTCCACAATTATCACAATAAAGTAATTCTAAAATTCGATGACCATTTTCAGATTTAATTTGAGGTGTTGAAATTAATTCTCCCACGGTTCTATTATCCTCAGAGAGAATAGGTTCAACTGAACCCCACAATCCTTCAATATTTCTAAAAAAATAATGGAACCTAAACCTCTGAAGATTTCTATTGTTCTTCTCGAATAAATCAATAAATTCTTTGTTGTCATATAAAGATCTTAAAATCATCAGACCTCTTCCTGCAAATCCCAAATTTTCCTCGTCTATATCTCCAAATATAGATTCAAAGAAATAAGGAATATTTGTTGGAACCCCATCATTTAATTTTTTAAATGTTGGCACAGGCCTAGGAGTTGGTTTGCCATCTTGGATTGAACATGAGGAGTGAAAGAATCGCTCGTTTAGTTTTATTTTTGGATCGAGGAGTAGTTCAAGAAAATCCCTAATAGTTTCAATTGATTTTTGAATTCCAAATATTTCTTTTAGTGATTGTCCTCCTTCCAAACACCTTGAAATAAATAATGGGTTATCAATATTTTGATTGGACTCTAGAAAAGCTTTACAAATTTCAGAAAATGGTTCGAATGGTAAAAAATCTTCCTTTGGATCTAATCTCTCTATAAACCTTAATTCACCTGGAATTATTTTGAATCTTTTTTTCACATCATCGATTCCAAGGAAACCAAAAAAATCACTAACATATTGAAGACTACGATCATCATTTGGTTCTAATGAGGCACTTGAAGCTAAGATTCTTAATTGATTATGTTTTGGATTTAAACCTAATCTTTTCATTAATGTTTTAAGTAGATAAGCTATCTCAGTACCTTGTGTTCCTCGGTATAGATGTAATTCGTCAATTATTAAATGAAAGATTCTATTAAATTTTTCATTCTCCCTTTGATCAACAGGTAAATCATCACAAGCCAACCATGAACGTGTTTTTTCGAAAACAGGCTCATCAATTTCTCTCATCAACATTATTCCTAACATTGAGAAATTAGTAATCATTATATCCGGAGGAGATGCTTGCATGTCAAATCTACACCTCATTTCGGAGCCATCTAATCTTTGAAAAAATGATCTTAACTCTACCTCATCAACCTCATTTCCTTTTTCTTTCTCTTCGATAATAAACCGCTCAACTTTGAGCTGATTATTTTCAACAGATTCTAATTCCTTTTTAAGTTTATCAACTTTAGAGTTATTAATTATTGATCTTCCATTTTTTATTTTTTCAAGATTGCCCGCTATTGGAGTAGATCCATTATATCTTCCAAAGGTAATTTGATTGCCATTTGTTTCTTCCTTGATCCAAGATCTTACAGAATTTGAATCTAAAGCCATTCTTAAGCGGGTCATCTGGTCTTCTACTAAAGCATTCATTGGGTAAAGAATCATAGCCCTCATAGCTTGAGGTCTATTTTCATGTGCTCTCTGTTGAATTTTGCGACTAAGTGTAAAATATTGGTCTGGATCTACAATTTCATTCGGTGATAGAGTATTCCACCAATTGTCAGCATTGGGGAATTTTTTGTTCGGTTTTGGCCAATTTGAAAATTCTTTTGATAATTGGGCAAATAATGGAAGTAAAAATGATTCAGTTTTCCCCGAACCGGTCCCAGATGTGATAATGCAATTTTTACCTGAAAGCGATTCTTTCAGCATTTCTAATTGATGTGCATACAGCTTGTGTCCAGGAACTAATCCCTTATTAACTAGTGTTTTAAAAAACTGGCTTTGCTCTTGATTCAATCCGGGAATATGACTATCACTAAGGTCAGTAATTTTTAATCCACTTGATTTATATTCTGGCAAAGGTTCGATCCATGGTTGACGATAAAATACTTTATCCTGATTTAATAGTATCAAACGTTCTAATTCTAAGCTTGGAAACTTGGTTTTAAAAGCAGTTGTTATATATCTTAGAAAATTATCTTTTATGGTTTCAAAAGAACCTATTGGGTCAATCATATTGCAAAAGTTTTTTCTTGTAATTTCTGTCCAACCTTTAGACAAGTATTATATGCCGCAGGGTGAGGAATATTAGAATAAATGTTATACCACCTAACTTGACCATCAAAATTCATTAATTTCCTTTTTGGGGCTTTTCCACTATATAACAGCAGGGCTTCTGACAATAGTCGAGGTAAAGGGAGTGAACTCGGAATAGCAACCATATTTAATTCCCTGTCATTAAAGAAAACATTCTTTTTTAAAGAATTTAAATAAATAAATCGCCCCCAATTTTTATTAACATTAAATGATACTCCATTTATCCAAAGTCGATGTTTGAAGTTATATTCAGTTAATCGATATTCCACTAATGCCCATGATTTATCTATATCTTCGATTTTTTTTGGAATAAATTTTAATTCATTAGGATCAAACTCTCGGGCAGACCAACCTAAATCGATAAAATTATCGTCAGGAACTAACTGGTCTTTGTATTGTCCGATATCACCCGAAAAAGCGGCTAATCTAAATTGGGTTATTTTGTTATTATTGAAGGTGATTCCACAAATTTCAGATACCTTTTTAATTTTTCTTTCAATAACATTATTGTCACTTTGGTTAAATCCCGAAATAGTTATAGTGGGGGGAAGAAGGAAAGGCTTCAGGGATTTGTCTTGCGGTTCACAATCAAAATTTAAATCTTCTTTTTCTGCAGCAATCTTTAAGTTAGATAAAAATTCAGATGTTCTCCCTCCAATTAATAACACCTTTCTACCTGATAATACAGGGATCAATAAAAACTGTGGTGGGTTTACAATTATTTTTTTATTAGAATACTCATAGTCTAGTATTCCCATGTAATCTAAATAGTTTATTGACCATCTCTTTAAAAGCGCAAGTGACAATTCTTGATTTTCTATTTCTTCAGCTTCAAAGGATTCTTGATAAATAGATTCAAAGGCTTCGTAATAATCTGGTGCTCCACATTCAATTTTGACGCTTAAGTAATTAAGTAATTTGTTATTTATGATAGTATTATTACCCTTTTCAATACTTATAGAATTATTACTTGCGGGTTTAAAAAATTGATCGTACTGAGCTTGTTTCAAATAATAAGGACGTTCAATATTAGTAGAAAGTCGACTCCCTAAAATGTAAGAATTTGATTTTTCTTTACATATAATTTGACCAAATTTGTCCCTTGCTGGAAGATAGGATTCCTTAATTAAATAGGTTTTTCCATAAGAATCAATTATCAGGTTTTTTAAATTGTCAGCATTTAAATCCTGATTATCTGCTCGTATATAAAATGGATCATTTAAATTGACATTGTTAGGAATTTGCCAAATAGGCTGGTCACTATTTTTTCTTTTCAAGTATATTTTATCATGTTGATTATTTTCATAAATCAAATAAATTTTTTCTGATCCATCTCCATTTTCTATTTCAACTTCAGGTAATAAATCTATTAACCAGGTCCGTGTTTCAATTTTTAGGCCCCCAATTATTTTGATCTTTTTATCTGTTTTAAATTGTAAAGCATGAATCGTCGGATGACCACAGGGAGGGTTTTTTATTTGGTAAAGACTATAATTATTTGGTATTCCTGAAGATTTGATTTTGATAAAATTTCCATGTGAGAAACTTTCACCCCATTTTTCAATTGAGAAATCATATTCCGCCTTTGAGAGGACAAGCATTGTTGAAATGCCCAATGTTGGAACCTCAACCCAACCGCTCATATGAAAGTTCCTTCCTTCAATTAAGATTCTGACAGGTTTTTCCGGGAATTTTGCAACCCATTTATTATGCTCATCCTTAATTGTTAAATTCTCTACAAATTCTAAATTTAGATTTTTGGACCAACCTCTGCCAAATTGCATGCATTCAATTTCTCTTTCATTATATATAAACTTTAAATCCTCTGGGAAATCCAACTCTGTATATAATCTATAATAAAAAGTATATCCTTTGAGCTTGTTCCCTTCTACACAGAGCCTTAATTGCGAAATTGTGATTCCTTTATTTAGATCTTGATTACCCTCTACATAATAATCTGTATTTCCCTTCCAGTCACGAAAATTTCGATAAACGAGGTTTACTATGGAATGTCCAATTTCATTTTCCTCATTTTTAATTATGTTAATAACATTTCTGGGAAGGTCTAATAATCTTCTGCCATTGACAATAAGAATCTGTCTTATATATTTTAGTTGAACTTCCTCATTTGGAACCAATCCACATAGTTCAAAGAATTTCGGTAAATATTTTATGGATTTTGGAGGAAAAATACACTGTGAAAGTGGCTTACCAACATATACCCAACTTTGATTTGAAAAAGGATGTAGTTGGAAATTTCCTAATTCAGTGTTTTTTGTAGTTTGACTCCAAAACTGTAAATCTTCCCAGAGTCCATTCCAATTAATATAATAATTTTGCCTTGGCATCTTAGGAAGATCATATTTTTTTAAAAATTTGTCAATTTTGGGATAATATGAGTCAGCTCTTCTATGAGATTCAAGGTTATCCGTGACGGGTAATATAAATAAAGCCAAATAGCCGATATATAAAGGATATTCAATTATTATATTATCAATTTTAATCGGATTTTTTTTCCATATTTTATACGAATATAAAGCCGCTTCTAGTATATTAAAATATAAAGAAGAACCTGGCGGCCCATTTTTAACAGCATTGATATAATCGTTAAAAATTTCTTTGTCCTTTCCCTGAAAACCTGAATTTCTTCCGATTTGGATAATATCTGATTTTGAAATAAATAAATTAATTTCCTTCTCGGCTTTATTGAGGTTAAAATAAAACGAACCTATGGCATTATTCCATTCAAGATAGTTCAAAAGGATAATTTTTTAGTAGGAACCCATAAAAGTGAAATCTTTCAGAATACGTCATATTTTATATGAAGCTGGATATTTTAATATTATGAATTCACTATTAATAATAGTTTATAAACACAGAAAGCGTCTCAATAGTGAGCCGCTTTAATCGTTATAGGGAGATCTAAAGATAAAAAGTTTTATGTCGTTACAAAGTATGGTTACCATAAAAAGGTAATTTATTCGAGGAAAATTGACATGGTTAATTGGTGGATTGCAGAAACTTATTGAAAGATCTATATATTCCTGATTATTTCGTTGGTTAATTTAGAGTTCCCTAATTAACTATATAAGTATAGGGTTAATTGGTGGTGAAAAGCAGAAATTAATCGAAAATGGAGAGCTGATTATAAATATTGGCAGGAGTTTTGACGTGGTTATTAGGTGGTTTATTGCCTGTGGTCAATTCCTTTAGTTTTAAGTTCATTAATGCCCTTAATTGATCTTGAATCCTTTCAGAATTATTTTCAATCGTTTTATATAAAAACTTCTTGTTAGCCTTACGTTGATACTTATCAATTTCATACCAATAATTGGGATTCTGAAATTTCACCAATTTCAGTTGGTCTTTTTGCGAGAATTTTAAAATATCTATTGTAGGATCAAACATTATGATTTCACTCCATTTTTCTATGACTAATTTTCCAAGAATTTCAAATAAATTTTTGTCTAGTAACTGGTTTAATGTCAATTGACGAGAAATTAATACGGAATGATTTCTAAGATGTTTTAATAAAAAAATCATTTTATTAACCTTTAATTCGAACCGGAAAATTTGATAATCCACAGGGTAATAGAATGGATCATGAAGGTTTTTATGATAAGCTTTCAAACAGTACTGCTTATGAAAAGCTTGGTAGTATTCTGATTCCTTTATGGCTATAAATTTAAAAGGTGAAGGTGTATGATATAAAAGACCTTTCAATATAGATGAAATTAAAAGTGGACAAATAATATTAAACCCTATTTCGATCGATTTTATTTCTATATCATTCGGCCTAATTTGAAGTCTTTTAGTTACCTCTAATATAATATCAAGGAATTGTTCAAAATTGAAGTCGTCTTTATTGTGCTTTCCATTATTCTTATACTTGTGTAATGATCCTTGTATTATTAGAATCTTTTTTCCATTATTAGTTTCTTTTAATATAATTTTTAAATTTTTTAATGAGGCTTCTCGTACAAGAGTACCATGTTTATTCGGTATTGGTTCCCCTGTTATGGAATTTGTTTTCCAGGTAAATTTTAATCCAGTATCATGGAGAATTCTAAAATAATCGAATTTGTCAGTTGACATATGGATATAATCAATCACTTCGACAAGTTTATCGTTTAAATTTTAAAGATTTTTCTTCCTTTAAAATCAAATCCAATGTTCCTTGATCAATTCTGTATTTTCCAGCAACCTTGGCAGCTTTTAAGTCTCCTTTTTTAATATACTTATAGATAGTTAACTCCGAAATTTGCAGAATTTTCGAAAGTTCTTGTACTGAGTAATATTTTTTTGCCTTCTGATTTAATCCCTTTTCAAGGTTTGTTTGGATAATATCTTCTAAAAGGGAAACTAGGTCCTCCTTATCGATTCCATAAATTAATAATTGTTTCATGATCTTAAATTTTAAACCATGAAACTACGGTGGTTTATTTTGAATATATTTAAAACCTTAGTACTGCACTAAACTTTTAATTCTAAGGAAGTCCAAGAAATAGGTCCTGATATAATTTTTGCTTAGATGTTAAATCTCCTCCCTGTAATCTCTTATAGATATCAACTTTTAAGTCATTGAAATTTGAATATGAAATTTTCGTTTGAAAAAATGAACTAATAGCTCTAACGACTATGGTATCATCTAGGTCTATAAAATGATCCTTTAACATAAGATATAAAACAAAATGGCGTATTGAAGAGTTTTTATTTAATTTCGGATTATTGGGTTTTTGCCAATGAAATTGATTATCTATTTTTTTAATTAATTTTTTACTTTCTAGAAATTCAAGTTTCTTGTTTAAATTATCAGGTTCGGTTAAAATATCCTTAAAGTCATACGGAGCATAATCAGGACACAATTGTTCATAAAGAGATTTGTATATTAAGTATTCCTCTACTATTAAATCGATTCTCTTTAATTGCTTCAATCTTTCATCATAGGGATAAATACAAAGGATCGTATCGGCTAAGCTTTCTTCAATTTTATAATTAGATTCATCTAAGGCTTCCGATTTGATTTCTTTTGAAAAACGCATATTCCTATACATTCTTTTAATTGCTTGGGTATAATAACAGTTTGAAATTTCAACTCTATGGAATACTTGCTCTTTCAATATCTGATCTACCTTATAATGCGGTAGGGTTTTATTGCGACGAATTTGGTTTTCCAATACCTTTTTTTCTTCTTTTGCTAATCTATTTATAGATCCTTTTAATGATTCATGAACATTCTGGATATAGATAATTAAATCATTCCTGTTTATGGATTTGAGATGGTTTATTGTTTGTATGGTCAACTCCCTACGTGGACCTGAACCTTCCGGAAAAAGATGATATTGGATCAATAATTCATTTATTCGAATAATATTTATTATTTGATCTAAGGCTTTCATAACTTCCAAACCGATTGCATAAATTCCTTTTTATCTTCCTCGTTTGGTTTATAGTATTTGTTAAATACCTCCAAACTTTTATGTCCTGTAAAGGACATAATAACCTTATCAGGGATCTTTTGATTTTTCATGATAGTAATAAAACTTCTTCTCGCAGTATGACTAGAAATTCTATCGTGCATTGGTAATTCGGTTTCTACTATTGTATTACCTATACGAGAGGACTTTTTAATCGGTTGATTATATTTTAACTCCTGAAAAACCTCTTTGATATATTCATTGAATTTCTGGTTGGCAATCTTAGGAATTCTATAATTATATTTTTTAAGAATAGATTGGGAGAGATCATTAAGAGGAATGGTCAAAAGTTTGTCTTTATTTTTCTTGTCCCTTAAGTGAATATGGCCATCGTAAACATCACTTTTTGAAATCAACACCAGATTACTATATCTTAATCCTGTTGTACAACCTAGGACAAAAACATCCCTAACCCGCTCCCATCTTTTGTTTTTAGAGAAATCATGATTGTAAACTTCTTTTACCTGGTCTAGGGTTAGGGCAATTTCTTGGGTAATTTCCTTTTTGATATTCTTAAACTTCTTAAAATCATCCTTAAAGGTGTATCCATTTTCAAGGGACCAATTCAAAAACGATTTTAATAGCCCCATATTTCTGCTAAGAGTGTTTACGCTGTGTTTTTTGATATCTATACAGTATTCTATTAAACTATCATAAAAGCTCTGATTTATACCTTGAAACGATATTTTATGATTGGTTTTGGCTTCAAAGTCCTCTAACAACTTCTTATTGTATTCATAACGCTTAATTGTAGATTCTGAATTTCCTTCGGACGTTCTATCGTTTCGTTTTTCTTCTATAAAAGAATCATAAACCTCAAAGAATGTGGTAGATTTAGTTTTAACACGCTTAAACTCCTTATCAAACGCTCTTCTCACAATCGCAATGGTCAATTCTTCATTTACGATTCTATATCGGTTAGTGAGATCCAAAAACAAATCTGAATATCTATCGATTTGACTTTTAATGGATCTCATTTCATTCGCAAGCTTCGTTCTTCCATTAAGATGTTTAGGCTGTAAATATTTAAAGTCCCAATCCTTTGGATGAATGGATTCACCGGTTGAATAAACAAACCGTTTATTTTCATTTTTAAAATAGGCCACTAGCCTAATTGAAGTGAGCCCATTTTTATTTGGCTCCTTCAGATTAAAAGTGCTTCTCATAATACGAAAGGTGTAAATATAGGTGTAAGTAATTCTATAATTAGATATAAAATTCGACTTAAACCTAGTTATAAAAATAGTGATGAAATACCGAAAACTATAGGATAAATATAGTTTCGTTTATTGTTTGGTTATAAAAAGTTCGATAACCTCTTCCTCCGCAAAAAGACCCATAACATTAGTTATGGGTTTCTTATTTTATGGAGGAATTATCGATTCTACTTTTCTCGATACTCCATAAATTTTATTTGTGATTATTCTAAACCAAGTTTATAAATTGATAATTTATTCATTTCGATAGTTTAGAAAAATTACCTTTTCCAATAACCTAAATTTTATTGTGTTCAGAGTAATTCAAGAAGAAATGATTAACAAACATTTTAAACTTCCAATAGCATAAATTACGGACAACATTCCCATCTTTGCGGTCACTAATTAATCTAGTCTAAATGCATACCGCAAAAAAAGAAAGCATAAGTGTTTTCGATATGCTTAAGATAGGGATAGGCCCATCCAGTTCTCATACACTCGGACCTTGGCGTGCAGCCGAGCGCTGGATTAACCATCTTGAAGAAACAAATTTATTAGCTGACGTCAATAAGATTAAGGTCGAACTCTATGGTTCGCTGAGTCTTACAGGGAAGGGTCATGCCACAGATATTGCAGTAGTTTTAGGACTATTGGGTCATGATCCGGAAACCATGGATATTCAATCCATTGATGAAGAAATAATGAATGTTCAGAAGACTAACACTTTATTGGTTAATTTAAAAACACCAATCGATTTTAATTTTGAGAAGGATATAGTTTTCAGGCATGAATTCCTTCCTTACCACCCGAACGGAATAAAATTCAAAGCTTATTTTAAAAACGGTAAAACAAAAACATCAACTTATTATAGCATTGGTGGGGGATTCGTTGTTGTTAAGGAGCGGAAAAATGCCAAGAAGAAATTAGAGAAGTTTCTTCATTTTCCTTTTCCGATTGATAAGGGTAATGAACTTCTGGAATATTGCAGGAAAGAACACCTTCCGATTTCATCTATTGTGCTTAAAAATGAATATTCTCTTCGAACACCGGAAGAAATAGATAATAAATTGAAGGCAATTTGGGAAGTAATGCTTGAGTCTATGTACATAGGCTGCCATACTGAAGGTATTTTACCAGGTGGGCTACAGGTTAAACGTAGAGCATTTGAAATACATCAGCGTTTAATTGGAGATATTGATTATAAAGGTGTACATGATTGGATTCCGGCAATTAGAAATACAGAGGTAAAATTCCGACAAATATTGAAATGGGTTAGCTGTTTCGCCATTAGTGTTAATGAGGTGAACGCGTCATTGGGTAGGGTAGTTACAGCGCCAACGAACGGTAGTGCTGGTACAGTGCCAGCCGTTTTGATGTATTACCTAACAATTGAGAATCATAATGCTGGTTTTGAAGAAATAAAGAGATTCTTATTGGTTGCAGGCGAAATTGGAAGTTTGTTTAAAAAAGGGGCTACAATTTCTGCTGCACTTGGAGGTTGTCAGGCCGAAATAGGCGTTTCCTCGGCTATGGCAGCTGGTGCATTAGCTGAACTTTTGGGAGCTACTCCAGACCAAGTTTTAATGGCGGCCGAAATAGCAATGGAACACCATTTAGGGATGACTTGTGATCCTATTGCAGGTTTGGTCCAGATTCCGTGTATTGAAAGAAATGCAATGGGGGCTATTAAGGCCATAAATGCAGCAGAAATTGCCTTGGAAAGTGATGCCTCTAAGGCCAAAGTGACTTTAGATGGTGTAATCGATTCTATGTGGGAAACGGCTTTGGACATGAATTCAAAATACAAGGAAACTTCTGAGGGCGGATTGGCAGTTAAGGTAAGTGTTACTGAGTGCTAAAAGAATATATTATTTATTGACTATTTCCTGACCCAATTCATCTAGACTTGAAAAAAAGAATTAAAAATTTTAAATAACTTGTTAGCTAAAATTGAAAAACAACTTTAAAATGAATTATAGGCAATTAGGGGATACTGATTTACGGATTTCTGAGATTAGTTTGGGAACATGGCAAGTTGGTGGTAAATGGGGTGAACCGTTCAGTCATAAAGTTGCAGATGATATATTGAATGAGGCCATAGATAATGGAATTAATTTTATTGACACGGCTGATGTCTACAGTGATGGCGAAAGTGAAAAAGCTGTAGGTAAAATTGTTAAACAAAGAAGAGAAACAATCTATGTTGCTACAAAATGTGGTAGGCAGTTGCAACCTCATATCAATGAGAAATATACAATAGACAGTCTTAAAAAGTTTGTAGATGAAAGTCTGAAACGTCTCGGACTTGAAAAAATTGACCTAATTCAATTGCATTGTCCACCAAATGATGTGTATTACAGACCTGAAATATTTCAACTTTTTGATGATCTTAAGAAACAAGGAAAAATAGGTTATTTGGGTGTTAGTGTAGAGAAGGTGGAGCAAGCAATCAAGGCCATTGAATTTCCGAATGTAAAGTCAGTACAGATTATCTTTAACATGTTTCGCCAGAGACCCAATGAACGATTTTTCAAGATGGCAAAGGAAAAGGGAGTTGGGGTAATTGTCCGTGTACCATTAGCTAGTGGATTGTTAACCGGAAAATTTTCAAAAGAAAGCAGTTTTGGTAAAGACGATCACCGTAATTTTAATAGGGAAGGAGCTGCTTTTGATAAAGGAGAAACATTTTCTGGAATTCCTTTTGAAGTTGGATTAGAAGCCGTTGATCAACTTAAATCACTTTTTCCTAATGTGTCCTTAAGTCAACTTGCAATTAAATGGATATTACAGAATCCGAATATATCTACTGTCATTCCTGGAGCTTCTAAAGTCCAACAGGTTACGGATAACATCGAGGCTTTAAAACTAAAAGATTTAAACTCCGATGAGCTTTCGAAAATTGACCAGGTCTATGGGGATTACATCAAAAGGCATGTGCACCAATTATGGTAATAAGCTTCTAATTTGATTAGAATTCGTTCAAAATTCATTATAAATTTAAATGTTTGGTAATTTCCAGCCATTATGATATTGTGCTTTCATTAATTTGTTAGCCGCGACGTCATCAAATTTATTATTCAAGGAATCCCAATAAATTTTCTTGCCAGTTTTATAGGCAATGTTTCCCATTTGAGCATTAATTGCGGCTATGCTTCCAGTTTGAATTGCACAATTAAGAATGCTGGGGTCGTTAGCTTTTACTGCTTCTACAAAATTAGCAGCATGATGTTCCAAAGCACTACCAGACCCTTTGGTATGGGGTACTGCGGGTATTTTATCTACTCGATTGCCTTCTTTGTTTTCCGATTCTGGGATGACCCACCATCCGCCACGATTGACCACCAAAGTTGCATTGTTTCCTATAAAGGCTATACCTTCAGTAGTACCATAGTTTCCGCCATTAATTCCAGTAGCATGCTCCCACAACATATTAAATCCATCATATTCGTAAACCGTCTGTAAAGTATCGGGCGTTTCAGATGCATCATCAGGATATGCAAGTTTTCCACCAGAAGCCATGATAGATTTCGGTGCCTTAGCACCCATTGCATGTAGAGCAATGTCTATTTCGTGAACCCCCCAATCTGTCATTAATCCTCCTGCATAATCCCAGAACCATCTGAAATTAAAGTGAAATCTATTAAGATTAAAAGGTCTTTTGGGAGCAGGTCCTAACCACATGTCATAATCAACGCCTTCAGGCGGATTTTGATCTGGTAGGACCGGAACCGGGTTCATCCAACCTTGGTATGCCCAGCATTTTACAAGTCTGATATTTCCTAATTCACCAGATTTCACATATTGTATCGCCTCATGGTATTGTGAACCGGAACGTTGCCATTGACCAACTTGCACAACTTTCCCATATCGCTCTTGCGCTTTCACCATTAATTGACATTCTTCTATGGAATTAGCTATAGGTTTTTCAACATACACGTGTTTCCCTGCAGAAACAGCATCGCACATATTAAGACAATGCCAATGATCTGGTGTGCCAATAATTATAACATCAACGTCTTTATTTTCTAATAATTTGCGATAGTCTGTATATAATTTTGGTTTTTTACGTCTTTCTTTTTCTAGTTCCAAATACCTTCTATCTAACACATTCTTATCCACATCAGCTATACCGATACAATTTACCTCAGGCAATTTAAAATGTGCTTTCATATTGGCCCACCCCATACCATTGGCTCCAATCACCCCAAAATTAAGTTGGTCTGAAGGCTTTACATTTTTTTTGTATGATCCTAATTCCGAGGCTGTTAAACCATAGGGCAGGCTAAGCCCTGCTCCCGCTAGGAGACTAGTTTGAATAAATTTTCTGCGTGATGACATGAAAAGGACTATTTTAGTTAAGTTGAAAATTAAAGTTAAATAAAACGAATGGATTCGTGTTGAAGGTGTTGATGGGAATTAATTTTTAATCATAAATAATTAAAAATCAATAAAATATATTGTTGAAGAAGATGTAGGTGTAAGGCTAAACCTTCATTTTTTAAAAATATTTTGTATTTTAACAGATTTTTGTGTATTTCGTCGTATAATTGTAACTGTTAACCTATAACTAAACCTTTTTTTGAATATGAACCGCTTTCAATTCTTAAAAAAGCCTGGATTTCTTGCTATTACAATTTTTACCCTCAGTAGTAGTGCCCATAAAGCCGAATTTACAGATGAGGCGAGGAAATTTAATTCCATCAATTTAGGGGAGGTTGTTGAAGAACGGTTAGCAAAGGACGAACTTTTCAATAGGCAGAAATTAGAAATTCAAACTGCGATTGACTCTTATTTTAAGAAAGCCATTGCAAGCGGAGATATTATTGGTGCTGGGGTTAGTATCGTTAAAGGGGATTCAATAGTGTTAGATTCAGGATACGGAAAACGAAAGGTGAATGAATCAGAAACCATAAATGGCCAAACTGTTTTCAGATTAGGTTCGATCTCCAAAGGTTTTGCAGGTGTTTTGGCAGGAAAGTTAAAAGAGGAAGGGAAAATAGATTGGAATGATAAAGTAGTGGAATACATCCCCGAATTTAATTTTTCAAATAGAGAATTCTCAGAAAAAATTACTCTTTCACATATTTTATCACACACCTCTGGTGCGCCATATCATAGTTATACTGATCTTGTTGAAAGTGGCCTTTCTCTCGAAAATATAGCTCCTAGGTTTCAAACGGTTAAACCTATTAGTGAACCGGGTAAAATGTATAGTTATCAAAATGCCTTATTTGCATTGAGTGGTACGGTCATGGAATGTGCTACTGGCGAAACAATTAATGAAGAGCTCGATAATTACTTTTTTAAGCCACTGGGAATGTTAACGGCTTCTACGGATTATACATCATTGAAGGAAAATGATAATGTCGCATATCCTCATAGACTTTACGGGAAAGGTTGGAGATCTGTAAAACTTACAGACAAGTATTTTAATGCTGTTGCTGCAGGTGGAGTTAATGCTAGCGCTTTAGACATGGCCAAATGGATGAGATTCCTTTTAGGGCATAATACCAATTTAATGTCAAAACAGGCTCTTTCTGAGGTTTTTCAACCTTTTATTCAAGTTAAAGGTAGAAGCAAGTACTATCAGCGTTGGCCAGGACATGTGTCTTCTTATTATGCCTTTGGCTGGAGGATACACAAATTTAAAGATGAAAATTCTGAGGCAGAAAAAACAATTATACATCACGGAGGCAGCGTAAATCACTATCGCAACGAGATTGCAATATATCCAGAAGATGATTTAGGCATATGTGTTCTATTTAATTCTACACCTAAGATTGTGTCTCACGTTATTCCTGATTTATATGAAATTGTAACTAAAATCTTGTCTGAAAAGACGGAAGGTAATAGTTAATTTCTCGATAAATTTGTATTCTCCATTTACCTGAGAAAACTTCTTTGGTGCGTAACCAAACCGTAATTCAATTATCTTTATCTGCAGAATTTTTTATTATGATCAGATTCTTTTTGGCAATAAGTGTTCTGTTGATCAATTTCCCGCTGGCAGCTCAAAACGAGGCGGAAGTTCCAGTAACTATTGATACGTTAAAAATAGGTATCTATGATTCTCCGCCTTTTGTGCATTTTAATGAGAATGGAGGGTTAGAAGGGGTAAGTGTATGGCTATGGGAACGACTTAATGGAGAAATAGACCAACCTTTTAAATTATTAAAGTATGAAGGTGACCACCCATTATATGATATTTTAAACGATTTAGAAAAGGGCGCTATTGATTTTACCATAAATCCTCTAACAATTACAAGTGAACGACATAAATACCTTGATTATACTGTTCCGTTTTATGTAGGCGATTTAACTTTAGCGAAACAGACTGAAACCTCTTATGAATCTGTAGTAGAATTTTTGCATATTTTTTTCAATAAGAATATTCTGTTTCTAACCTTGATAATGGTAGCCTCGGTATTTGCGTTTGGTTTAGTTATTTGGTTGGTAGAAAAGAAAAACTTGCATTTTGAAAGAGGATGGAGAGGGCTTCTATCAAGTTTTTGGTGGTCGGCAGTTACAATGACTACCGTTGGATATGGTGATAAAGTGCCAATTTCAAGTTTAGGTAGACTAATTGCATTTATATGGATGTTATTTTCCTTGGTAATTATTGGTTTATATACGGCTACAATTACTTCAAACCTTACGGTGAAAAAATTAACGAATGATAATCTTCAAATAGAAAATTTTCGTCAATTAGAAGTTGGTACCGTGGAAGCCTCGGCAACCTCTACCTATCTAAATCGAAATTTCTTTAATAAATTAACTACTTACCCCGATTTAAAAATAGGATTAGAGGCCTTAAATAAAGGGGAAATTGATTATTTCGCCTACGACGAACCCTGGCTTGCCCATCAACTTTATACTAATCCCAAGTACGCTGATCTAGAAATTATGCCAATCAGATTTAATCTCCAGTTGTATTCTATGGGAATGAGGAAGGGGTTAAAACCTGAATTAAAGGAAAATTTGTCAGAAAGACTATTGTTCTTAATGGAAGGTCGAGAATGGCAAATGCTGCTTGAAAATTACAATTTGAAGGAGTATTAAATTTTATTCAATTTTAATGCCTTGGGTTGTAAATGAAAGCCCTTGTTGACCTGAAGTGGAAATCATGACACCTTCAAAATAGGGGTCGTTAGAATCTTTATCCTTTTTCCAGTCGAAAATAAAATTGGCACCTGTTCCACCTTCAGCATCAATTTCATCGATAACAATTTCAACGGCTTCCATCGGGGCGATGTAAATGGGTTTTTGGAAGTAAGTACGAATGGGCGTACCGTCGGTATGAAAATATTCAGCCTTGGTAATAAAAATACTATCACTTTTATTGATGTTTCTCATGCTTACGGTAGCTGTGAGATTATGGGTCTGATGCTCAGTTAAACTATAAATTTGAGAATAAATGGACAGATAAGTGCTCCCTTGTTCTAAAGAATCACTCAGGGAATATGGCACTGTTCGTTTCTCCCAGTTTATCGGATTGATGGAGCTGTATTCCTTTTCTTTTTCACAAGAGATTAAAGAAATAAACAAATAAATGAATAAGATGTGGCGCATTCCAAAAACAAGATTTATCAATGATTCAATGTATAATATTTATTTGAAATTTCTATCCTAATAAACAAAAAAGGGAGGTGACTCCGATACCGTTATCAAAAAATAAAAAGTTATATTATCAATCTTACTTCCCCTAATTCCTGAATTTGGTAGGGGAATTTTTCGCTGGGTGATCCTATGAACATAAAATTGGTTGGGATATTCCATCGTTTTGACAGTTCTTCAATTTTTTCTGGTCCAAATAAGCCTGGCTCTTCTATAAATTCAACCCTAATATCTGGATAAGCACGACTAAGAACCTCAATGTCTGAGATGAGTCGTGGGGGTACCCTAATATCACCTGAAACCACTGATACTATCTTGAGCTTTTTAGTAGGTTCATTTTCTGATATATATTTTAAAGCTTTATTAATGGTTACTGCATTATCATGGTTGGTAAAGAAAACAAACTCTTGTCTGTTTATTTTATTTAAAATCCCTTGAGTGTAATGGTAAAGTTTTTTAAAAACTAAACCATGACTGGGGAAAATAAAATGTAAACTCCGTATGATTCCTCTAAGTATATAATCGCCATAAAGCATAGTATAAACAATAGCTAGAGTTGGGATTAAATACTCTATGAATATGGCTAAATAATCGGGATTTAATACAATATTTCCCACTATCGCAGCCACTACAGCTAGAATGGCAATTATTAAGCCTGCCCAAGATGATCTTTCAGGTCTTGGCAGGCTTTTTCTGTTTACTTTTAAAAGAATATTGCCAATACCGAATAAAGCCATCACGGATAAGAATGCGATTGTATAGACTCCTGCAAGTTTGTTTAACTCACCTTCAGTGACTAATAAAATAGATGTGCATAAAACAAAAAAGAGAACAAAAATTAAGTAGGAGCTACCCCGGTTATTTTTCTTAATTAAGAATTTCGGTAAAATTCGATCTAAAGCCATGCGTTCCATCAATCCGCCGACCCCTACAAATGAGGTTAAAACGGCTCCGCTTAAAACCAGCGTTGCATCAACACTGACTAGCAAAGGCAGCCAACTTCCACTTACCTGTCCTCCTAGAAACGATAAAAGGGCATCCTGATTTCCTTCGACCGCTGACATAGGGAAAATCGCTAAGGCTAAAAAAGCCAATAGAGGGTTGAAAATGGTAACAACAATCCACATATTCTGTAAAGTTTTTGGAAATACGCCTTTAGCCTGTTCTTCAACATAGTTTGCAGAACTTTCAAAACCGCTAATTCCCAGCATAGCAGCCGAAAATCCAAAGAATAGGGCCGTAGTTATTCCTCCCTCGACTGGGGTATTAAAATTGGAGATTAGGGTTTTAAAGCCATGACCAAATAAATAAAACACACAAAAGGAACATAATAAGGTTAAGGATATTAAATGAAATATAAAAATTGCTATAGCCACTTTAGAGGACTCTGTGATGCCTAAAATCACTAATCCCATAAAAAGCATCAATAAGGCAATTGTTACTGGAATTATTGGAATTCCAGGCCAAACACTGTGGGCATATTTTATGGCCTCACTGGCTGAAATAACAGCCGTAGCCATATATGATAATACAGTTAAAGTGGCCGCTAATGAGGCAGTTGACTTTTTAGTTGTATTTAAAAGGGCATTATAGGCCCCGCCATTCAATGGGAGGGCCCCAACCACCTCACCATAAATCTTTCGAAAAAGGAACAATACGCCAGCTACCATGAGAAGGGAAATCCAAGCATATTGACCGGCATACACAATTGATAGCGCCGAAACATAAAGGCAGGAAGAACTTATGTCATTTCCACAAATTGCAGTTGCTTGAAGCTCATTTAGCTTCTTTTTAATTTGTTTCATGAAATAGATTGTCTATTAAAATTAGCTAAATACTAATTAAAACCAACAAAATTAAGGGGAGTATTCAATTATTGATAAAAGTAAAATAGAGTATTGAAAAATTTAAAACTTAAACTATAAAGTTATATAATATAATTTAAAGTATTATAAATTAGTAATTTACGTATTCTATTATTTCTAATCCATACCCAATTATTCCTACTCTTTTTGTTCTTTCACTATTAGAAATTACTCGAAGTTTATGGATGTTAAGATCATGTAGAATTTGTGCTCCAATCCCGAAATCTTTAGAATCCATGTGTATACTTGGAGCCTTGATAATTTCAGTTCCATTTTGAGCTTTTTTTAGTTCGCTAAGCCTATGTAGAAAATTTGTAGAAGGGGTGTGTTGGTTGATAAATAATATGGCCCCTTTGCCAGCATCATTTATTACGCGAAACATACTGTCTAATTGTTGATCGGCATTATTAGTTAACGTTCCTAATAAATCATTATTTACCAAAGTTGAATTTACCCTTGTTAAAACTGGTTCATTCGATTTCCAGGTGCCCTTTGTTAGAGCAATATGAACCTGCTCATTGGTGGTTTGCTGATAGGCTCTAAGTCTGAATTTTCCAAAACGTGTGGCAATTTCAAAATCCTCTTTCTTTTCAATCAGTGAATCATGTTGCATTCTATATGCGACCAGATCTTCAATTGAAACAATCTTTAAATCAAAATTCTTGGCTACCTCCATTAAATGTGGAAGTCTCGCCATAGAACCATCATTATTCATTATCTCAACAATTACACCAGCTGGCTTTAATCCAGCAAGTCGGGCAAAATCAATTGCAGCTTCGGTATGACCTGTTCTTCGTAAAACTCCTCCTTCCTTTGCAACTAAAGGAAATATATGGCCAGGCCTAGAAAGGTCAAAACTCCGGGTATTTTCATCGATTAATGCCCGAACCGTTTTGGCTCTATCTGAGGCTGAAATACCTGTAGTAACACCATTGCCTCTTAAATCGACAGAAACAGTAAATGCAGTTTCCATGGCATCGGTATTGTTATTAACCATCATTGCCAAGTCTAATGATTTACAGCGGGTTTCAGTTAATGGTGCGCAAATAAGACCTCTTCCATGGGTTGCCATAAAATTGATCATTTCTGGAGTTGCCATTTCAGCTGCAGCCACAAAATCGCCTTCATTTTCCCTGTCAGCATCATCTACAACAATTATAACTTTGCCTTTTCGAATATCTTCAATGGCCTCTTCAATGCTATTCAGTGCTATTTCAGAAGTTTTCTTAACAGTCATCAACATGAATCAAAATTTACGCAAAGATAGGTTTATTTTATATTTTCAATAACCGCACTTCCTAAGTCTTCTCGGATTTTATTTTTAAGGAAAAAGTGGCTCACCATGTAAAATGGGAATCCTAAAATCATCAATATTGGATTTAATCTTTTTGTTGGGACGTCTAGATCCTTTTTAAAGGTTGAGACTTTAGTGTAAGTGGAAATAAAAGAAATCAAAAACAGGACAAATCCAATTATGGAAGCAATTAATACAAATTGTGACCATTCAGGAAAATTGTTGTTTTTAAATACAAAGTGTAATATTAAAAAAGAGGCGGATAAGATGTAGATAAAGAAAGTTACCTTAGACCACTTAATGGCGTTCTTAGCATCTTTAGAAGATTCTATAAACTTTTTATCAATCACTAAACCGCGTTCTTCTAAGACCTCATTTCTAATGCCGTTTGCAAGTAGTTGGTTATATGCAAGGACCTTTGATTGCTTATTAAATTGAAGTTGGTCATAATTCTTAATAACACCAATAAGTTTGTCGTTGGAATAATGAGTAATAAAGCTATAATCGCGGAAACCGCCATCTTCATTTTTCAACTTGTATTTTGACTTTAGCCCTAAGAATTTTCTTAGAGGATCGAGATATGTTGAAACATCAAATAGACCTCTATCTTTTGTCGCTCTGCTGGTTAGATAGATACTTAAAGGCAACATGATTAACGTTGATAGCCATGTTCCAATAATCGGACTGAATGAGCCATCCTGAGATCCATTTTTAGAGAATATCCCAATAAAGTGATAGGTGAGAAACAATAATATTGCAATTACCATGGGAAGCCCAATTCCTCCCTTCCTAATCAAAGCTCCTAACGGAGCACCAACGAAGAATAAAATTATGCAAGCTAAACCCAAAGCATATTTTTCATGGAGGGAAATGATATGCCTATTTAGCCATTTGGTTTCTTGAGAATACCCTTGAGTCTTAGTCAAGATTATTTGTTTTGAAGAATTAATTGAGTTCTTCGCCAAACTTAGAATCTGGGATTTGGTTCTTGTATCAAAAAGTTCGAGAACACCATTGCTCAAATCTGCATTTTCTTTGACATCAAAATTTATATTCAAATTGTTTATGGCGGACCTAGAATATAACGTGTTGGTAAGTTCTTCAAAATTTCGTTCTCTCTGATTTTCAAGACTGTCGATTGTGTAATTCAAAGCGCTAATATCGAGCATATTATAACGGTTATCGTAGCTTTTATCCTCCATGTCAACATCATTTAACCCTTCAAGATCTACATTGATGATATATTCGTCAAAAGCGCTCTTTACGAACGGTTTTTTTATAGCTTGCTTTCTGTCGTTAGATTGAACCTCTTCATAATAGTGACCATCAAACAATACTAACTGTAGGACGTTCGATTCTAAACTGCTCTTCAATTCACCGGTTTCGGCTTTCATAACCCTGAAGTTTCCGGCTTTTGTTTGATATTTTTTATGAATTATAACATCTCGTAGTAGCTGGTCGTTATCGCCGTATTTTTCTTCAACCTTAATATTGATATCTCCAATTTGATTGAATTGACCGGCTGTAATGGCCAAAGCCGGTTGCCTTTGGGCAATATTTTTCCTGAGATTATAAAAATTAAAATTTGCTGCCGGAATGACATTATTCGCAAAAAAGAACACTACCACTGCCAACAAAAGAATAAAGACACTCAAGGCCCTCATGGCTCGTTGCAATGAAATACCGGTTGATTTCATTGCGGCAAACTCATAGTTTTCCGCTAAACTTCCAAAAACCATTATAGATGAAAGCAGTATTGTTAGCGGTAATATCAATGGTATTAGGGTAGGGGTTGCATATAAAAGAAACTTATAAACAACCAAAAAAGATAAGTCTCTACCTGCCAACTCACCAATATACAACCATATAGATTGTAAAATAAAAATGAGCATGAGTATAACAAACACGCTCATAAAAGTTTTTAAGTAGGTCGTAAGTATGTACCTATCTAATATCTTCATTTAGGCAAAAAACCTTAATCGAGATTATTTATATAATAACCTTTGTATTTATTCTTATCAAAAGTAAATAAGGTTTGAGAAATTGGTTCATTTGTTTTGAAAGAATTAACCGTTAATGTAGTCCTCGTACCATTTTTTCCAACTTCTATTAAGTTGTAAATATGTTTTGTTGTTGCATCAATTCCTAATAAAACATTCTTTATTTCAGAATTGGCATCAATAGGGGTGAGTTTAACATATTGTATTTTTCTTCCTTGTACATCTTGTAATATATCCATTGAGTAGGTATAACCTTCCTTGTAAAAAGACAGCATTTTACTTGGAGTTATTGTGTTTTCATCTTCGGTATTATCTGAAGAAATTGTAACTTCTTCATCCTCAGGATTAATGGTATATAGGGTTTTACCATCATAAATTCTGGTAACACCTAAAATGTTCAAAAGATATTGATCACCTTTCATTACAACATCCCCACGAGTTTCTTGATTTATATTTTCGCTTAAATTCTGCAATACATATTTAAAGTCGATAGATATATTATCGTAAGATTTAACTTTATTGTGTACTTCATTCAACAATGTTTCTGCTTGTTTGGAAGATTGGGAAAATCCCATAAATCCAACAAATAAAATTATGAGGGTAATTAATCGTTTCATTTTATTTCGAGTTATTTTATTAGTATAAATTTTCATCCCTAAGATGTTGTTCTAGGGCGGTTAAATCAGGAATCAAAACCTGTCGTGCTTTACTTCCTTCAAAACCTCCAACGATTCCAGCAGCTTCCAGCTGATCAATTAACCTTCCAGCCCTGTTATAACCAAGCTTCAATTTTCTTTGAAGTAAAGATGCTGAACCTTGTTGTGCAGTTACTATAACTTCTGCAGCCTCCTTGAACAATTTATCTCGGTCCTCTAGATCTATATCAATACCTGTGCCACTTTCCTCCCCAACATATTCAGGAAGGTGATAAGCATCTGGATATGCTTTTTGAGAACCAATAAATTCAGTTATGCGTTCAACCTCAGGGGTGTCAACAAATGCGCATTGAATTCTAGTAACATCATTACCTTGGGTATAAAGCATATCTCCACGTCCAATTAATTGATCTGCTCCAGAATTATCCAAAATAGTTCTGGAGTCTATTTTTGAGGTCACCCTAAACGCAATACGCGCTGGGAAATTCGCTTTAATTATACCGGTAATAACGTTTACTGAAGGACGTTGAGTTGCAATAATCAAGTGAATACCAATGGCCCTAGCCAATTGAGCCAAACGGGCTATAGGAGTTTCTATTTCCTTTCCGGCAGTCATAATCAAATCCGCAAATTCGTCAACTACCAAAACAATATATGGTAAGTATTGATGACCTTCATTAGGATTTAATTTCCGAGATTTAAATTTTTCGTTGTATTCTTTGATGTTACGACACATTGCATTTTTAAGCATGTCGTAACGGTTGTCCATTTCAATACATAAAGAATTCAAGGTATTAATAACCTTTGTAGTATCTGTGATAATAGCATCTTCGCTATCTGGGAGTTTAGCTAAATAATGCCGCTCAATTTTATTAAATAAAGTTAGCTCCACCTTTTTAGGATCAACCAAAACAAATTTTACTTCAGCAGGATGCTTTTTATATAATAAAGAAGTTAAAACAGCATTAAGACCAACCGATTTTCCTTGTCCGGTTGCACCAGCCATTAATAAGTGCGGCATCTTGGCCAAATCAACTACCATTGTCTCATTGCTAATGGTTTTACCAAAAGCAATTGGTAATTCCATTTCAGATTTTTGAAATTTTTGAGATGCTATTACAGATCTCATTGAAACAATGGTGGCATTTTTATTTGGAACTTCTATACCGATTGTTCCTTTACCAGGGATAGGAGCTATAATTCTTATGCCTAGTGCTGCCAAGGAAAGGGCTATGTCATCTTCTAGGTTTTTAATTTTGGAAATTCGGATCCCTGCATCAGGAACAATTTCATACAAGGTAACTGTTGGCCCAATCGTAGCTTTAATACTTGAAATCCCTATTTTATAATTATTGAGGGTTTCAACAATCCTATTTTTGTTTTCCTCTAGTTCCTCTTGATTTATTGTAATTCCCTCACCTTCGTATTTTTTAAGTAAGTCTAATGGAGGGAATTGATAATTACTTAATTCTAGTGTGGGGTCAAAAAGCCCAAAATCTTTAACTAATTTATTAGATAGATTGTCTGTTTCAGAAAGTTCCTCTCGCGACTCCTCAATTGCCATCTCTAGCTCGGGTTCTATTACATCTTCTTGATTTACTTCAATTTCAAAATCCTCATTCGCGGTACTTTTCGATTCTGTCGGTTCCTGTTTGGTTTTATCAACATTCAGATCAAATGCCGATTTAATTTCTTCGGCCTCTGCACTTAAATCATTATCAACCAAATAGACATCCGAATTGTCAGAATATGCAGGTTTTTGGTTTTCATTTTTGAACTTTTCTTTACTTATTTTCCAAATATTGGAAAAATTTTGAGCGGATACTTTAAATCTCAACGCCAAGTAAACAATTAACCCGAACAGGAGCAGTAGAGCAACACCGATTTTGCCAATATAATCTTGTAAAAATGTGTTCATTTCAAATCCGATGGCACCACCCAACATTCCATAAGAATGCCCAAAAAAGCCAAAGAATATAGAGAGCCAAACAACGATTAGACTTCCCCAGATCCAATGCTTAGCCAATTTAACTTTGTTAATATCTAAGGTTATATAAACCCCGCTTAAGAATATGAGTCCAGCAAAAATAAAAGAGGCCACACCAAATCCTTGATTTATGAACAGGTCACTTACCCATGCTCCAACCTTGCTTAACCAGTTTTCCGCTTCAACATCCCTATTGGTGAAAGCTTCTATAGCACTTTGGTCAATGTTTCCAGTAAATAAATGGGATAGGAATGCTATAAACAGCAATAATCCAAGTATAATCAGTAAACTTCCATATATAAGTTTTTGTTGGTTGGAAAGTTTAACAGTAGTAGTCTTGGAGGCTGAGGATTGTTTTGTTGATTTCTTGCCCTTTTTCTTCGCCATCAACGCTGAGTTAGATTAAAACAAAAATACAAATATCTAACGTTTATCATAATGGAAATTGTATTTCAAAAAAAGCTAAGGATTTATTTAGTTTTAAAAAATCTTAGGAAAGTAAATTATCGAACCAATAACAATGGCAGTAATTGCAGCAAAAAAAACCGCACCAGCAGAGACATCTTTAATTCTACCGATTAATTTATGATAATCTGGATGAACAAAATCAGAAATCTTTTCTACAGCTGTATTTAAACCTTCAATACTCATTATTAAACCAATACATAGTATTTGGGCGATCCATTCCATTGTTGAAATCTGGAAATAAAATCCGGCAATAGTCATTAAAATGGCAATGACAAACTGAATCTGAACACTAGACTCTGTCCAAATTAAAATCACCGCACCTTTAAAAGCATATTTTACACTTTTTAACCTATTAATAAGCAGTGGTTCCTTTGACTTATTCATTAATTTGTTTTAAAGCTTTAAAAGCCGAGTCATAATCTGGTTCATCGGAGTTTTCGTAAACCTGTTCAGCGTATTGTATGGTTCCGTCTTTCCCTAATACTATCAAGCATCTAGATAAAAGGTTTTTAAGTGGTCCATCTACAAATTCAATCTGATAATTTTTTCCAAAACTACTATACCTATAGTCAGATAAGGTTTCAATGTAGTTCAATTCTTTACCAGTCATAAATTTTCGCATCGCAAAAGGAAGATCTTTAGAAATACAAAGAATCTTTACGTTTCCAATAGTTTTGGCATACTCATTTAATTCCAAAATAGATTTTGAACAAGTCGAGGTATCGACACTATGCAAAACGTTTAAAATAACGTTTTGACCTAAATAACTTTTTAAGGTACGTTCAGTGAGGTCGTTAGCTACTAATTGGAAGTTTGGGGCTTTGGTACCAACTTCTGGCAATTCGCCGAAAGTGTGAACAGGAATACTTTTTAATACTACAGTCGCCATTAAACTATAAAAATGAGGCTTATTTATTATGTAAAGATATTAGTTAGGAAGAGAAATTATAACAGAATAAATAGAATTATTGGTTGTATTACTCAAAAGGTGATTTAGGATGAGTTAAGCATTATAATATTTGCTATTCCAAATCTCTGAATTAAAATTCTTTCCACGACTAATGCCAAAGAATATTATAACAAAGCCAACTGCTTTAAACATAAAAAGATAGAGAAAGAAAAATTCGGTTAATTCTTTGCCTTCATCATATACAGAGAAGGGTACCATAAGGCATAACAGTAAACTTGATAATAGTGCAAATATTAAAGTGTTATTTATATTTTTAAAAGGAAGACAAACCCATTTTCTTAAAGGATGTAAATCCTTACCCCATTTGTATATGAGGTAATAATAATCATTGGTTATAGGTGCAAAAAGAAGTGGGTCATCTGCATTTTCCAGTTTTAGCGATTTAGATGGCGCCATTATTTTGAAACCGTCCAATTCTGTATTATGGAGATTTTCGAGATGGCGGATTTCATTTAAGGCTTCAGTTGGAATCTTTCCTTTAAAAAAATTGCTATCTAAAAAACGAAGTCTATAATCTATACAAACCGTTCTAATTGCACTAATATGGAATATTCGGTCAGATTCCAAAAGATCAAAATCAAAGTCGTTAGAATGATTGTTGTCTACATTCTCTAACTTTGAATTGATTCGAGAATTTTCTTTTTCTATGCCATTTGTGATTTCTTCGAAAATTTCTTGTATTCCCTTATTTTTTCTAGAATATTGAACTTTTCGAAGACGATTTTCGAGATTTAGTGGTTTCAATTTTGAAGCAGTTTTGCCTAAAAATATAACTTAAATCATAAAAATCAAATAGATAGAAAAACGTTTATCTCAAAATTGCTCCAGTTTTACTTTCAAAACTCTTCTGCAATTTGGACATGATCTTGTCGATCTGATCATCCGTAAGGGTTTTCTGTTCGTCTTGCAAAATGAAACTCACGGCATAACTTTTTTTGCCAGAAGGCAGGTTTTTTCCTTGGTACACATCAAAAAGATCAACTTCTTTGAGCAATTTTCTTTCAGTACTATAGGCAATGTCCTTTATTAAATCAAAACTTACAGTATCATCTACTAATAAAGCAAAATCTCTTCTAACCTTAGGATATTTGGAAATAGGTTTGAATACCAATTTTTTGTTTTGGATTGCCTTCAAAATCGTATCCCATTTAAAATCGGCATAAAACACATCCTGGTTTATTCCAAAATAACTTAAAATGGATTTTGAAACTATTCCATATTCAACAAGGACATTGTTTCCGCTTGAAATATTTAATCCTTCAGAAAAGTCGGTATTTTCGACTGAAAAACTGTGTAAATCGGTAATTCCCAAACGTGCTAGTAAACTATCTACAACCCCTTTTAAATAAAAGAAACCAGATTTTTCCTTAGAAGCATTCCAGCGTTCTGCTTCCTTGTTTCCACAAATAAATAGAGACATTCTTTTGTGTTCCACATTAGAACCATCAATTTGGAAATAGGTTTTACCAAATTCAAATAGTTTCAATCGATCATTTTTATGATTGAGATTATAATTAATCACTTCTAATCCGGAATAAAGCAGCGATTGTCTCATAACGGACAAATCGTTACTCAGTGGGTTGATTATTTTAACTTGTAAATCTTCAGAAGTGTAATTGCCTAATTTAAAATAATCTGGAGTGGTAAGTGAATTATTTAATATTTCATAAAAACCAATAGACGTTAATTGATTGCCTACAATGTTTTGTAATTGAAAGTCTTCAATCCCAGTGGAATGTGAGATGGAAGCATTTAATTTTTCCGTAGTATTGATATTGTCATATCCGTAGACCCTTAATATCTCTTCAATTATATCCGCTTCTCTCGTAACATCATTTCGATATGCAGGAACGGTAAGGCCTAAGCCAGTCTCAGTAACACTATTTATATTTATGTCTAAAGACCGTAAAATGCGTTTTATGACTTCAGTTGGAATAACCTCGCCGATTAGTTTATTGGCATTTTCAAAATTTAAACGAACCATTTGGTCCTCAATTTTCTTTGGATAAAATTCCTCAATATCGCTAGTAATTTTACCGCCCGCAACCTCTTGAATCAAAAGCGCGGCACGTTTAAGGGCATATTCTGTTATGTTTGGGTCTATACCTCTCTCAAACCTGAATGATGCATCTGTATTAAGTGCGTGCCTTTTTGCTGTCTTTCTAATGCTGACAGGATCGAAATAAGCGCTTTCAAGAAAAATACTTGTTGTTTCTTCTGTAACACCACTATTAATTCCGCCAAAAACTCCTGCTATGCACATAGGTTTTTCAGCGTCACATATCATTAAATCTTCTTCATGAAGTTCTCTTTCTATCCCATCTAAAGTGATGAACTTTGTTCCTGAAGGCATTGTTTGCACTATAACCTTTCCTCCGTTAATTTTTCTAGCATCGAAAGCATGTAATGGTTGACCTAACTCATGAAGAACATAATTAGTGACATCCACGACATTGTTCTTTGGCATTAAACCAATGGCCTTCAATTTATTTTGTAACCAAATAGGTGACTGTTTTACTTTAAGATCTGAAATTGTAACGCCACAATATCTAGGTGCTTTAGTCTTGTCTTTTACATCAACACCAATTTTTAAAGTGCGATTATCCACATGGAATGAACTTACCGAAGGAGTTATCAACTCTACGTTCAATTCTTTTTGAATTAGCCCGGCTCTTAAATCACGTGCTACTCCAAAATGACTCATGGCATCTGCACGGTTTGGAGTTAATCCTATTTCGAAGATGTTATCTGATTCTACTTCAAATATTTTAGATACTGGCATGCCAGGTTTTAATTTGTCTTCCAAAACCATTATGCCATCGTGCGAGTCTCCTAAGCCTAGTTCGTCTTCCGCACAAATCATTCCATGACTCTCTTCACCTCTAATTTTACCTTTTTTAATGGTCCAGCTTTCTCCTTCTTTGGTGTAAAGATCTGTTCCTATAGTAGCAACAGGCACTTTTTGTCCCTTCGCTACATTTGGCGCACCACAAACAATTTGCACAACATCATCATCAGAAATCTTAACAGTGGTTAGTTTTAACCTGTCCGCGTTGGGATGCTTTTCACAAGTTATAACCTCACCAACCACTACACCTTTTAGCCCGCCTTTTACAGATTCAAACTCTTCAACCCCTTCAACCTCTAGACCTAAGTTGGTTAGCATTTCGGCAGTTTCAGTTGGAGTAAGATTGATTTTAATGAATTGTTTCAGCCAATTATAGGAGATCTTCATATGCCTTCTTTATAGGTCGGCAAAGATAAAATAATGATCCAAGCATTCAAAAGCCCTCGTATATTTTAATACAAGCATTTATAAACAAAAACTTATTATGAAAACTATTAAATTAATTATACCATCAATTGCCCTTCTAATAACTATGTCTTGTGTGGATAAATCCAAGGAAGAGGCTAGGATTCAGGAGGAATTACAAACAGTTGAAACAATAGATAGTACAGTACAGGCAATAAATGATTCTATAAAAGTAGATGTTGCCGAATTGGAGGAAGCATTGGAGGAATTAGATAGTCTTTAAAGACCATTTTAAGGATTATTAGTAAAGTTTAACAACAAAATAACAATTATGAAAATCAAGACATTATATACGGTTTTTTTATCTACAATATTATCAGTGGGCCTGTTATCGGCACAATCGGATAAACCAGTAGATAATAAAAACAAAAACAAGGATGAAATTGTCCAAAAGAATAAAAATATCCAAGAGGAAAAAAAATCCTTAAAGGAAGAAATGAAGAATGCATCCCCAGAAGAGAAGGAGAAAATTCAAGCAAAAATTGATAATCTTCAAAAAATGGAAAAAGAGGATTTGAAAAAGATGAAGAAATATGAGAAAGAACAAGAGGAATATGAAGATGAACATGGTGTTCATAGACAAGATGGAATGAGAGAAGATAAAAAAGTAAAAATGGATGATCCTGAAATTGATGCTGGCAATAAACATGGAATGCACAAGACTGAAAATGATAATAATGGCAATGCGTATGGCAAAAACAAAGGATATTTAACCGGGAGAGAATTTGGTCAGGCTCGTGCTGCAGATGCACAATTTAAAATTAATAATGTTCAAGAAAATATTGAAGATAGACGTGATTTTATTAGCATAAGTAGAAACAGGATTGAGGCTGCAAAGGAGCGTGTTGTATTATTAGAAAAAGAAGGCGCCACACCAGAAGAAATAACAGAAAAGCGCCGAAAAATTCTTAACGCTGAAGAAAAGCTCAACAGGCTTGAGGAGCGTATCCAGGATGCAGAAGTAAGGTTGGGTAACCAAAGACAAAAATTAATGGCAGTGTATTCTGTAAAGGAATAATCAAATTGATTTAAATTTGAAGGCGTAAAGAGATTTACGCCTTTTTTATTTTCCAATCCTAACCAAACTATTTATAATGCGCTGTATCTTATCTATATTTTTTTGTGTTGTCTTAATTGGCTGCAAGGATAGTCCTGAAAAAGAGGAAAAATCTATTACTAGTTTAAAACCCGGTATATATCGCGTGGAATTGGAAACTATGGATGAGGGCAAATTGGCATTTAACATGAAGGTTAATTCAGCAAACGATTTGGAAATTTATAATGCTGAGGAGATTATTGAAGCTGAGGAAATAACGTATCACAATGATTCTGTAATGGTTAGATTTCCAGCCTTTGAAGGATTTTTAATTGGAAAAATAGAAGATTCTTTGGTTTCCGGATGGTTTGTCAAGGAAAGTCTTGACAGAAAAGTTCCTTTTCGAGCTCTTTTCGGTATTGAAACAAGATATACCATAGAAAATGAACCAAAGGCCAATATTCAAGGTAATTGGGAAGTAACATTTAGCCCTGATAATGTAGAGGAAATAGAAAAAGCAAAAGGCATTTTTGATCAGTCTGGAAATATAGTTACTGGTACCTTCAGGACCTTAACAGGGGACTATAGATTTTTAGAAGGAGTAATGGATGGAAATATCTTAAAGCTTTCCGCTTTTGATGGTTCCCATGCCTATTATTTTGAGGCTGAAGTTACCGATTCAACAATGGATGGAGCTTTTTATTCAGGAAGTCATTTTAAAGAGCCATTTATTGGGATAAGAAATGATGAATTTGAATTGGATGACCCTAACTCTTTAACCTACTTAAAGGAAGGTTATGACAGAATAGAATTTGAATTTCCTGATTCCAACGGCAACATGATTTCACTGTCAGACGAAGCCTTTGATAATAAAGTGGTTGTTCTTCAAATTATGGGGACATGGTGCCCGAATTGTTTAGATGAAACCCGATATCTTGCTGGATTTTATAATGATTTGGATGATCCAAATTTGGAATTTATAGGGCTTGCATTTGAATATGCAAAAACCGAAGAAAAGGCAATGGAAGGTTTAATCAGACTTCGCAATGATCTAGACGTACGATACCCCTTGCTACTCGCACAATTTGGAACTAGCAATAAGAAATTGGCTCAGGAAAAGCTTCCGATGCTCAATCAGGTATTATCTTATCCTACAACAATTATTTTGGATAAAAATAAAAATGTAGTGTCTATTCATACCGGTTTTAACGGTCCTGCTACCGGTGAGAAATATGAAATTTTTAAAAAGGAATTCTCTGAGACCATAAGTTATTTGCTAAATCAATAGGTTAAAGTATTCGAAATCATAGTCTTAAAAAACAGTTAATTAACAAAACCTGTTTAATTATTTAACGTTACACTAACAACTAGGAATTAGGTTTGGGGCTAATTTCATCATCGTAACTAATCAATTATATATGAAATACCATTTGGATTCAGCTTTTTTCAGTTTGAATTTTCCCCTCCCTTATCTTTTTAGATTGAAAATTTTAGTTGCTTAATAATTTATACATGGGCAATTATGGCGGTTAGTTTGCCGTTATTTCTTTGTAGTGGAATGTTAGACTAAACTGTTTCTATTTAACCATAGCATCAATCAAAAAACGAACATTCGTTTTATATCCGGTTTTTAACCGGATTTTTTTTAGCTAATATAGTTCCAAATATTCTTGTATTTAGATAGGTTTCTGTAGGTGTCTAGAATAACCTTATTCTGTTCATTGTTTAATGCAGGATCATCGGTAAGGATTTTTTTTGCATGATGTCTGGCTAATTGTAACAATTGTTTGTCCTTAACAATATTCGCTATCTTAAGATTTAAAACGCCACTTTGTTGGGTGCCCATTAAATCTCCAGGGCCTCTTAATTTCAAATCCACTTCTGCAATTTCAAAACCATCATTTGTTTTGCACATGGTCTGCAACCGCAATTTAGCATCATTACTAAGTTTATGGCTGGTCATTAAAATACAGTAGCTTTGATCGCCACCCCTTCCTACTCGCCCCCTTAATTGGTGTAATTGCGATAATCCAAACCTTTCGGCGCTTTCTATAACCATTACCGTAGCATTAGGTACATTAACCCCAACCTCTATGACTGTTGTGGCTACCATTATTTGGGTTTGGCCCTTGATAAATCGTTGCATTTCGTAATCCTTATCAGAGGCACTCATTTGTCCATGAACAATTGATATTTGGTAATCTGGCAAAGGAAATTCACGCACCACACTTTCGTACCCGTCCATTAAATCTTTATAATCTAACGCTTCACTTTCATTTATTAAAGGGTAAACGATATAGATTTGCCTACCTTTTTTTATTTCCTCCTTTAAAAAAGCAAATACTTTTAATCGATTATTGTCGAATCTATGTACCGTTTTTACCGGTTGTCTTCCAGGAGGTAATTCGTCAATAACAGAAATATCTAGATCGCCATAAAGAGACATAGCTAGAGTTCTAGGAATAGGGGTGGCGGTCATAACCAATATGTGTGGAGGAACTTCATTTTTGTGCCAAAGTTTGCTTCTTTGGGCAACCCCAAATCGATGCTGCTCATCAATTATTGCCAACCCTAAATTTTTAAATTTCACCTTATCCTCCAAGAGGGCATGAGTGCCAATTAGGATATTTAAATCACCATTTTCAAGGTTTTTGAAAATTTCTTTTCTACTTGAAGTTTTAGTTGACCCTGTAAGTAATTCTATTCTGATATTCAATTTATTACAATATTCAACTAATCCATTATAATGTTGTACTGACAAAATTTCAGTAGGAGCCATCAAGCATGCTTGATAACCGTTGTCAACCGCCATTAACATTGACATTAACGCTACTATTGTCTTGCCCGAACCCACATCACCCTGTAATAGTCTATTCATTTGGGCATTGCTTCCTAAATCAGCGCGTATTTCTTTTAAAACTCTTTTCTGTGCATTGGTTAAACCAAAGGGTAAATGGGTGTTGTAAAACTCATTAAAAATTTCTCCGACATGTTCAAAGGTCAATCCTTTAATTTTAGATTTGTGGATTAAATTTTTGATCAATAGTTGTAGCTGAATATAAAAAAGCTCTTCAAATTTTAATCTTATTTCAGCTTTTGAAAGCATTTCCGTGCTTTTTGGAAAATGAATGTTGAATAAAGCTGAAGATTTCCCAATTAATTTCAGTTCTTGCCTAAGAGCATCTGGAAGTGTTTCCTTGAATTTTCCATTACATTCCTTAAACAGCTCTTGCATTAAATTAATGATAACCCGGTTCGAAATCCCTTTGTTTGATAGTTTTTCAGTCGAGGGGTAAATGGCTTGCATTGCTGAACGAAGATGTTTTTCGTGTTCTTGCAGTAGTTCCATTTCTGGGTGCGCCATTGAAAATGTGCCATTGAACATATTGATCCGACCAAAAATCACATAATCTTGTCCAATTTTTAATTGCTGTTTAATCCACTTTTGCCCCCTAAACCAGACCAATTCCATCGATCCGGTTTCGTCTATAAAATTGGCAACTAAACGTTTGCCTTTCTTTTGGCTTACCTCCTTTAAATTGGAAATTTTACCGATTATCTGTATTTCGGAATTACTCTGGGATAATTCATTAATCTTGAAATACTTTGTTCGATCGATATAGCGGTTTGGAAAAAGGTTTAGGAGATCTTGATAGGTGTTTATTCCTAACTCAGAACGCAATAAATCGGCTCTATTTGGGCCGACTCCTTTCAAATAATCTATTGGGGTTTGAAGATTTGCATTCATAAAAACGAATATAATCCTTATACTTGGAAGATAAAACTAACTTGAACTCAGACCTATGAAAGCTTTGGTTATTTCCGGAGGTGGAAGTAAAGGTGCCTATGCGGGGGGTGTTTCCCAGTTTCTAATAGAGGAGAAAAACCGTAAATATGATATGTTCCTTGGAACCTCTTCAGGAAGCCTTTTAATACCCCATTTGGCCGTAAACAATATCCCTAAACTGTATAATATGTTTACCAATGTTAGTCAGAGGGATATATTCAGTGTTTCGCCTTTTGTCCAACACAGAAAGGAAAATAGGGAATATGTTTCAATTAATTATAAAAACACTTTACTGCAATTCATAAAGCGGAAGCGAACATTTGGTGAAAGCAAAAACCTCAGGAAAAGTATTTTTAAAAATTTCACTAGAGCTGAATACGATAAAATTAGAAGGAATGAATTAGATGTAATTGTAACAGTTTCTAATTTAACAATGAATAGGGTAGAGTATAAATCAATTAAAGATTGTACTTATGAAGAGTTTTGTAATTGGATTTGGATTTCGTGTAATTATATTCCTTTTATGTCTTTAGCAACGGTTAATGGGCATGAATATGCTGATGGTGGCCTTGGCAGTGTAGTTCCTATCCGAGAGGCCATAAACCGTGGTGCGACAGAAATTGATGCGGTTATTTTGGAAAGTGAGAATATGGAAGGCAACAAGGTGTTAGGAAAGAATCCTTTTTCGTTAATGTTGAATCTTTTTGGCCATTTACTGGACCAAGTTGAAAAAAATGACATTATAGTCGGGAAGTTGGCGGCTCAATCCAATGATGTAACGCTAAACTTATATTACACTTCCTCGAAACTAACCGAAAATTCATTAATTTTTAGTAAACGTCTTATGCGTTCGTGGTGGCAACAAGGTTTTGATTATGCAAAAGAAAAATATGGATCAAACGGTGGTAATTGATTTATTACCACATTTCTGAAACTTCTTTCTTGATGTACGAAAGTGCTGCGTCGCTCGGTGGAATTTTTTCCATCATTTCGGTTAAAACTACCTCGCGCAATTTATTTGCGCTATTCACCTTTTCTAACAAACCTGCTTTGCGAATCAACTGAATTGTAGCGTTTTTTGCTGCAGTAATAATGTTCCAGCAGTCGTCACTTAAGTAAATTTGCTGAGACATGTTATGCTCAAATTCCTGTTCAATTGTTGCTATAATTAAACTTTCATAAGATTCTTTATCTGAGGTACTTGGGTTAACTCTTGTAAGTAGTTTTGAAGGTCTAATCCGCTCACAAAAAATAGCCATTCGCTCATAGGCTTGTAATCGAATTGGTAAGGCATTAACCTTTAAATCTTTTTGAAGTATGAAGCGTCTTCTACCTTCTTCGTTTTTGGTGTGTTCCTTAAAAAAATAGAAGGCGATAAGTCCAACAATTAGAGAAGGAATTGCATAAAGGAACATGTCTAGGATTTTCAAATATTCCATAATTAGGTGGATTTAGGGTTAGTTTGCTTACCTCCCAAATATATGCAATCTTTTAAATCTTGCATAGATGTAAAGGCAACTGGAGTCTTTTTATAATTGTAGGTTTTGTCCAAATCTTCTGAAAGGTTATGGTCATCCACATTAACTTCAATGTCATCCATATCAAATTGGCAGGGATGTTCATATCCGGCAGCATGTGTAATTTCTAGAAATTCTTTTCTAAACGTTTTAAAATATTGGGCCATCCTGATTGATTTTAAATTGACATCTATACCATTTTGTAGCCATTTATTTTGGGTAGCCACTCCACTGGGACAATGGTTTGTATGGCATACCTGAGCTTGAATACATCCAATGCTCATCATGGCTTCCCGTGCAACATTTATACAATCTACTCCCATAGCAAATGCCATGGCGGCCTTGGCTGGAAAGCCTAATTTGCCACTTCCAATAAAAACAACCCGTTCTTCTAAACCCCGTTTTTGAAATAATTTATATATGTCGCTAAAACCATACACCCAAGGTAAGGATACATGATCAGCAAAACTTGGTGGTGCAGCGCCAGTTCCTCCTTCACCGCCATCTATTGTGATAAAGTCTGGACCCCTATTAGAAGCAACCATTAATGCTGCTAATTCCTCCCATTGTTCTAATTTCCCAATGGCAGCCTTGATACCGACAGGCAAACCCGTTTCCTCTGCTATTTTTTCTATAAATTCAAGCATTTCAGGAACATTGGAAAATGCCGAATGGCCCGGAGGGGACAAAACGTCTTTTCCCATTGGTACGCCCCTAATTTCGGAAATTTCGTGTGATATCTTTGCAGCCGGTAGTACACCCCCTTTACCGGGCTTTGCACCCTGGGATAATTTAATTTCAATTGCTTTGATAAACGGATAATCCTCAACCAATTTTTTTAATTTTTCCATGGAAAAATTTCCATGTTCATCTCTCACACCAAAGTAACCTGTTCCAAAATGAAAGACAATGTCACCACCATTTTTATGGTAGGGAGAAAGTCCTCCTTCACCAGTATTATGGTAGGCACCTGCGATTTTAACACCTATATTCATTGATTCTATAGCTTTTGCAGATAGTGAACCATAACTCATAGCGGAGACATTAATTATGGAACCTGGTCGATAAGGTTTTCTTCGTTTATTATAGGCACCAATAACCTTTGCGCAAGGAATAAAAGAATAGTCTTTTATGTTCGGATGATCAGGTTTTAATTGAAAGGGCATCATTGCATTACAAACAAAAATATGTTGATACTGAAAAATGTCTCTATCAGTACCAAATCCCTCATAATTATTTTCTTTTTTGGAGGAAGCGTATACCCAACCTCGTTCTATGCGATTAAAGGGCAGTTCCTCTCGATTGTTGGCAACCAGATATTGCCTTAATTCAGGTCCTATGCTTTCTAACCAATATCTAAAATGGCCTACAATTGGAAAATTATGTAGGATCGTATGTTTCCTTTGTAAAATGTCACAAATAGCTACTATAGCTAAAAATATCAATACCCAACCCCACCATGGTATTTGGCTTAGGAGATTTAAAATGATTTCCATTAAGCTTTATTTAAATAATCAAGAGCCAAATTGGTCATTGCTTCAACTCCAAGTTTAAGACCGCTCTCGTCTATCTGGAAATCTGGAGTGTGATGAGGATAAGCCTCAGTATTCCCTGGAGTCATACCTCCAAGATTAAAAAAGAATCCAGGTATTACTTCTTGATAAAAGGAAAAATCTTCACCACCAGTTGTGGCTTTCATTGTTACCACCTTATCTTCACCAGCCACTCGCTGTAAAGTAGGAAGCATCATATCTACCAATGAAGGGCTGTTATAGGTTATTGAAGTGTTATTTTGAAATTCTATTGTAGCCTCCCCGCCATAAGCCTTTGCAATGGTTGTTACCATTTCGGTCATCCTTCTAATTATCATTTCTTTCATATCTGGATCTAATGTGCGGACTGTACCGATTAGCTCAGCACTTTCAGGAATGATATTAAATCTTACTCCACTTGTTACTTTCCCTACTGTAATAACCGCTGCTTCTTTAGTAAGTTCGGCTTCTCGACTAATTATTGTTTGAAGACCGTCAATTATCTTGGCGGAAATAAGAATGGGATCAACACCCGACCAAGGTTGGGAGCCATGGGTTTGTTTCCCATTGATATTTATTACAAATCGTTCTACAGCAGCCATCATCCCTTCTTTTTTATATCGAATGGTTCCAACAGGTGTTCCAGAATTGATATGTAGTCCAAATATGGCATCTACATCAGGGTTTTTTAAGACCCCATCTTTTATCATGAGCTTTGCACCGCCTTCCTCGCCAGGAGGAGGCCCCTCTTCTGCAGGTTGAAAAATGAATTTTACAGTTCCATTAATTTGATTTTTATGTTTAGACAAAACTTCTGCAACGCCCATTAAAATTGCAGTGTGAGTGTCATGGCCACACGCATGCATAACGCCTGTTTGTGTGCCTAGAAACTCTGCTTGAACTTCAGATTTAAAAGGTAAACTGTTTCTTTCAGTAACTGGTAGGGCATCTATATCTGCTCGCAACGCTACTACCTTACCAGGTCGAGTTCCTCTTAAAATTCCCACTACACCTGTCTTTGCAACACCTGTTTTAACTTCTAAGCCTAGGGATTTAAGATGTTCAGCAATTTTTTCGGCAGTTTTAAATTCTCTATTAGATAATTCTGGATGTTGATGGATTTCCCTTCGCCATTCAATTACTTTATTCTCAATCGCATTAATGTCCTTTTGTATTACATTTTGTGAAAATGCCACCATTGGTATGAATGCAAATAGGAATGGAATTAATTTCATAGTAATACCGTTGATTTTTTATTTAAGTGAGCTTAAAGATATTGAAATTAAGTTGTATCATCGTACTTAGTAACAGAGGGCAATGAAAACATTTCTGAAAATTCTGGGAGTTGTTATTATAATTCTAATTGGGGTGGTAATTTATCTTGTAATTAACGCTAATTCTATTGCAGATGAAAAACTTAAAAAAGCATTTGCCAATTTACCCGAACATATAACAATAACATATGATGATTTAGAATTTAATTTGTTAGATGGAGATTTGAAATTCAATAACTCCAAAGTCCGTTTTAACAAAGAAGGTACTGATTCCATAAGATCTTTTATAGAAATTAGTGACATTTCCATATTAGATATAGACTACAGCGAGTACTTGTTTAATGACCAATTAATTATTGAATCACTCATACTTAATAATCCGGTAATTAATCATCAAATAGGAGAGAGTCCGGCTAAAAATAACAAGACAGATACTATTGGTAATAGTAGCAGTGATTCTAAAATTCCACTGCATATAGGTTCTTTAATCATTAAAAATGGAAGTGTTAATGTAAGATCTAAAAAACTAGATACGCTTGTTTTTAAAACGAATAACAGCAACATAACAATACAGGATGTTGAAATAAACAATACCGTTACAGATCTTCTACCCTTTACTTATTCAAATTACTCTGGATCTACTGAAAATTTGTTTGTAAAATTAGGCGACTTCGAAATTGCGACCATTAACAAAATGGGATTCGAAGATTATAATGTTTTCATGGAAGATGCGAACATTAAAACAAAATATTCCAAAACAGAATTATCTAGGATAATAACTAAGGAACGTGATTGGTACGATATACATATCGATTCTATTCAATTAAAACAAGTGCGTTTAGAACGATTTAACGATACCATTAGAAAATTCAATTCGGATCATCTTAAATTCTGTAACCCAGAAGTCACTATTTATAGAAATAAATTGGAAAGAGACCAATACAAAACAAAACATTATTACAGCTATGGTTTAAGACATTTGCCTTTTAGGATGGATATAGATTCGCTTGATATTTCTAATGGAACGGTTATCTATCAGGAAAAAGTTCACGTTGGGAAACAAGCCGGAGAGATTCGATTTCCTGAATTCTATGCGAATGTGAGTAATCTTGCAAATACAAATGATGAAGAGACCAAAATTTATGTAACTTCCAAATTCATGAAAAATACTCCAATTGAAGCGCAATGGTATTTTAAGGTAAGCGATACTATGGAAACTTTCACTTTTGAAGGTGATGTAGGCAGATTCCCCACCAATAATATAAATCAGTTTTCAGAAAACAACACTTTTGTGAGAATGGAAGGAACTCTTAATAGGACGTATTTTACAATTCATGGCAACCGCTATCAGAATACCATTAGGTTAAAAGTAAATTATGATGACTTTAGAATATCTATCCTAGATAAGGAAAAAGGGAAAAAGAAGAAAATCCTATCGGCTCTTGCCAATATCTTTATTAAAAAAGATAGTGATGGAGCATGGAAGGATTATAGAATTGGAGAGGCAACTCAACAAAGAATCTATCACAAATCTTTTTATGGCAATTTGTGGAAGATTTTGGGTGACGGGCTTGAACATGCAATGACAACAGTAAAAAAGGAATCAGACTAGTTCTAAATTTATCCGAATTTTGAACCTAATGTTCATAAAAAGTAATAACTGTGTCCTATATTCCATAGGACATTTTTTATTTTCACATCGTAAATTGCAAGGATTTTGGAGAAGTTTTTAGAACAACTGAATGATGCCCAATTAGCCCCTGTTTTACAGAAAGATGGGCCAATGATTGTAATTGCCGGTGCAGGTTCTGGTAAAACGCGTGTTTTAACTTATAAAATTGCTTATTTAATGAATGGGGGGGTGGACCCCTTTAATATTTTGGCATTAACTTTTACAAACAAAGCAGCGAGAGAAATGAAATCTCGAATAGCTACTATTGTTGGAGAAAGTGAAGCGAAAAACCTTTGGATGGGTACTTTTCATTCAATATTTGCTAGAATACTTAGGTTTGAGGCTGATAAACTAGGATATCCAAGCAATTTTACCATTTATGATACCCAAGATTCTCAAAGATTAATTTCTTCAATTATCAAGGAAATGAAATTGGATAAGGATGTTTATAAATATAAACAGATTTATTCTCGAATTTCCTCATATAAGAATAGCCTTATCACAGTTAAAGCCTATTTTCAGAATCCTGAATTAATGGAAGCCGATGCAATGGCTAAACGCCCTAAACTGGGTGAAATATATCAGGAATATGTAAAGCGTTGTTTTAAAGCTGGTGCGATGGATTTTGATGATCTGTTGCTAAAAACTAATGAACTATTAACAAGGTTCCCTGAAGTGCTAAGAAAATACCAGGATCGTTTTCGGTATATATTGGTAGATGAGTATCAAGATACCAATCATTCACAGTACTTGATTGTTAGGGCACTGTCGGATAGGTTTCAAAATATTTGTGTGGTTGGTGATGATTCACAAAGCATTTATGCATTTAGGGGGGCCAATATTAATAACATCTTAAATTTCCAAAGGGATTATGGGGATGTTAAGGTGTTTAGACTCGAGCAAAATTATCGTTCCACAAAAACGATTGTGCAGGCTGCCAATTCAGTCATAGATAAGAATCAGACCAAATTGGATAAGGTTATTTGGACGTCTAATGAAGAGGGACAAAAAATTATCGTTAATAGGTTGATGAATGATGGTGATGAAGGTCGATATGTTGCTAGTAGCATTTTTGAAAATAAAATGCAACAGCAAATGAAAAATAGCGAGTTTGCGGTTCTATATCGAACGAATGCGCAGTCTAGAGCTATTGAGGATGCTTTGAGAAAACGGAATATTCCTTATAGAATTTATGGAGGGCTTTCCTTTTATCAAAGGAAGGAAATAAAAGATGTGCTATCTTATTTAAGATTAATCATAAATCCAAATGATGAAGAGGCTTTAAAACGAGTAATTAATTTTCCTGGAAGGGGAATTGGCCAAACTACCATAGATCGTATTACCGTAACTGCAAGCGCACATGATACTACTTTGTTCGATGTAATGCAGCATACCGATAGATATCAAGTTAATATCAATGCTGGTACAAAACGTAAACTTGAGGAGTTTACAATAATGATTGAAAGCTTCCAGGTTATGAATAATAGCGCCAATGCTTTTGAATTAGCTGAACATGTTGTTAAGTCAAGTGGTTTGTTAAAAGAATTCAATAAAGATGGTACACCAGAAGGAATTACGCGGATTGAAAATATTGAGGAGTTATTGAATGGTATTAAGGATTTTGTTGAAGGACAAAGAGAATTAGCAGATTCTACAGGATCTTTAACTGAATTTTTGGAAGATGTTGCCTTGGCAACCGATTTAGATAATGATAAAGGTGATGACGACCGAGTTGCACTTATGACCATTCATTTGGCAAAGGGTTTAGAATTTCCAATAGTTTATATAGTTGGGATGGAGGAGGATTTGTTTCCATCAGCTATGAGTATGAATACCAGAAGCGAATTGGAGGAGGAGCGTAGGTTATTTTATGTGGCTTTGACAAGAGCTGAAAAGCAAGCTTTCCTGACCTATACCTTGTCTCGTTACAGATGGGGTAAACTTATAGATGCTGAACCGTCCAGATTTATTGAGGAAATAGATGAAAAGTTTATTAAAAATATAACACCGGTTGAGGACAGGAGAGTTAATCCAATGCTCAGTTCAGATATTTTTGGTGATGTTCCACCAAATGTTATCCGTTACAAAAAAGCGGAACCTCGTAAACCTAAACCTAGTTTTAACCCGCCAAAATCTCTCAAGCCAATAAGTAAAACTAAAACCTCTGAATTTTCAAATAATGAAACTTCAGTAACGAATTTGAATGTTGGTGATGTTGTGGAACATATGCGTTTTGGAAAAGGGGAGGTGCTTAAATTGGAGGGTTCGGGAGCCGACCAAAAAGCTGAGATTAATTTTGAAAACGGTGGTTTGAAAAAACTATTGTTAAGGTTTGCAAAGTTGGAGGTTATCGCTTAAACGATTTCAATAAACTATTTATTAGTTGATAATTTTTTGCTTTGTCAATTCTTTTAACATTTCTTCAGAAAATTTTGCCATAAGTGTTGACTCGCCTTTAGATAAATTTCCTTTAAGCACTTTAGTAAATACTGGACCCGAATCTTCCTTGTTGTAAAACTCTGCACTTACAGCAACCTCTTTAGATGTTTTAGTGCCCCCAGCAATCGGTACACTACTTCCTACATTTACTCTAAAGATGCCAACTTTTACCGGCTTTGTATGGACGTTGGCGCTAACCGATGGTGTCCTTTTGGACTTATAAGAAACTTCTGGATTGGCAAAAGCTATAAGACCGGTGATTCCCAATTCATGAATTTTAGCTAAAAACACCTCTTCGTCGCTTAAATCCTGTTCACTAATATTGCCTTGAGTGGTAATGGCACTATATCCTTTGGATTTTAAGACACCTGCCATTTTTAGTTCCATTTGTTTGGCAAGTTGTACATCATCAAATTTTGCAAGAACTAAAAATTTGTCCTCTTGAGAGAAGGAAAGTGAAATCCATAAAACAAATATTGTGACAACAGAAAATTTCATAATCATATATATAAAGATGATTTAAAGATAATTAATAAAGTTTAGGGTTGATCAATTTGTTGGATTGAACAATAATATTAAAGCGTAATTGAAAATTTTTACTCGTAAGAAATTTGCAAATTAAGCTGTAAATTTGGTTATCCTAAATTGCGATGGCTGAATTAATAAGAATTTACGAAGAAAACCCTCACCCCAGGGCTGTTAAAAAAGTTGTGGATGTGCTAAAAGCAGGTGGTTTAATTATCTATCCAACCGACACTGTTTATGGGTTAGGTTGTGATATTACAAACCATTCCGCCCTCGAAAAAGTTGCACTTATTAAGGGAGTAAAACTTGAAAAAGCAAACTTTTCTTTTGTTTGTTATGATTTAAGTAATCTCAGCGATTATGTAAAACAAATAGACACAGCCACTTTTAAAATATTAAAAAGGAGCCTTCCTGGTCCATATACATTTGTTTTACCAGGTTCCCGCAATCTTCCAAGTTCATTTAAAAAAAAGAAAACCGTTGGTATAAGAATTCCAAATAACAATATTGCACTTGAAATAGTTAAGCAATTAGGGAACCCAATTATTTCTACTTCTATTTATGATGAAGACGAGATTTTGGAATATACTACCGATCCCGAGCTGATTTATGAAAAATGGGAAAACCTTGTTGATATAGTTGTAGATGGTGGTTATGGAGGAAATCAACCTTCTACGATTATAGATTTATCTGAAGGTGAGCCGCTTGTAGTTAGGGAAGGGAAGGGTAGTCTTGATATTTTTTAAACTTATTGCAATAAAAAAGCCCAATTTAAATTGGGCTTTTTTATTATTATTCGACTGAAACTTAGTTAGATTCAGCTGATAAGTTTTTCATTTCTTCCTCAACCATTTCGTAGAACTGGTCAATTTTTGGCATAACCACGATTCTGGTACGTCTGTTTTTAGCTCTATTCTCAGCAGTATTGTTGTCTACTAATGGAACATAGTAACTTCTTCCTGCAGCAACCAATTGAGCAGAGTTTACACCAAGATCCTCTAAAACTCTAACAACAGAAGTTGCGCGTTTAACTGAAAGATCCCAGTTGTCTAACAATACACCTTTTTGGTAAGGAACATTGTCGGTATGTGCTTCAACCATACACTCGAAGTTAGGTTTGCTTTTAACAACTGTAGCAACTTTGTCTAATATTTCTTTTGCTCTTGTGCTAACATTGTAGCTTCCGCTTTGGAATAACAATTTATCTGCAATTGAAATAAACACAACACCTTTTTCAACATTTATTTCGATATCTGGATCATTAATACCAACGGCTTTCTTCAAGCTAGTAACAATGGCCAATGTAACACTATCCTTTTTTGTTAAAGCATCTTGTAATCGAGTAATTTTTAAGTCTTTTTCTTTTAGGCTCTCCAAAGTTTTTTCCACATTAGACGCTCCTTTCGCTGATAAAACTTGTAGATTGTCATTACTCTTTCTCAGGTCCGCTACTTGTTCCTGCATAGCCGCAACTCTTGCATCAGCAGCAGCTTTGTCAGACAAGCAGCTGTTCAATTTCACTGTAGCCGTATTCAAAAGATCTTGAGTTTCCTTTTGTTTAGCCTCTAATTCTGCATATTGTTTCTTCGACACACAACTTGAAAGAACAAGTAAAGCCGAAACACTCATCACCATTAATTTCTTCATAATAGTTTTTGGATTATTAGTTAATAATTACCGGACAAAATTAGCCAAAAACCACAGGTTTTATAAGGCGATTAACAAAAATTTTAACAAATTTATAAACAGTCAAATTTTTTGCAACCTCTAATAAAATAAGACCATACCACAGATTTTGTATCATAGTAATTGGTTTTTGATGAAGTCCAATTTGAGGACTTTCTGAAATCTTTGTAGTGGCTGTAGAATGAAAGATGGGCTTTTAAAATTGCCAGGGTATGGTTTGGTTTTAATTGAAAAAGAAATTTCGCTGCTGCAACACCGTCTAGTATAAGTCTAGACATAAGAATATTAAAATATCCCTTACCCACATTTTTTGTGATGGTATAAAGACTATTTCTAAAATTTAGAAATGTTTTGTTGGCAGTATGGTAAGTTAAGGTACCTCCTCCCAAATGGAATATCACAGAATTCGAAAGGTAGATTGCCTTGTGATTCTTATTAAAAGCTCTCCAACATAAATCTATTTCTTCCATGTGGGCAAAAAAGCGATCATCAAAACCTCCTAAGGATTTAAAAACCTCATTTTTTATAAATAGGCATGCTCCAGATGCCCAAAATATTACCTGCCTATCATCATATTGGTTATTATCTTTTTCAACAGTATCAAAAACTCTACCTCTACAATAAGGATATCCAAATTTGTCGATATATCCACCTGCAGCTCCTGCATATTCAAAAAACTCGGGATTTTTCAAATCAAGGATTTTAGGCTGAATTATACTAATATCAGTTTTACTCCCAAATTCATCAAGTATTGGTTTCAGCCAATTCTCTGTAACCTTTACATCACTATTCAAGAGACACAAAAAAGGTTCCTTTACGCTTTTTAAACCTTCATTATAACCGCCAGCATAACCTAGGTTAGAGGAAAGTTTAATAGTTTTTACCTCAGGAACCATCTGTAAATACTCTATTGATTGGTCCGTTGAAGCATTATCGATGACATAAATATTAGCCTCCTTGGAATATTTAATTACGGTAGGCAAATATTCTTTTAGGAGATGCGCGCCATTGTAATTTAGAATAACAACTGCAATCTTATTCAAATCCACCTTGTCTTATTATTTTTACTCATTAATATCTGGGTAGTTAGGTACATCCTTTAAAAAATGATAGGTTTCATTTTCTAAGTCTAATTTGCATATATAATGTTGCAGGCCATTTGTAACCATCAAATAATCTGATTTTAATGTTAAGTTGTATCTCGCAATTTGGTCGAAAGTGTCTTGGGTTATATTAATATTGGGAGCTTTACATTCAACGTTAAGAAATACAGAGCCGTCAGGTTTAAATGAAACAAGATCATAGCGTTTTGTTAATCCTGAAACTTTAAATGATTTTTCAACATTCATCAGAGAAATTGGAAATCCTTTATTCTCAACTAAATATTTAATGCAATGCTGTCTTACCCATTCTTCAGGCTGTATTAGCACAAATTTTTTGCGCACCTGATCAAAAATGCCCGTATTATTTTCCATATTTTTGAAACGGAAGTGATACTGAGGAAAATTAAGTTTTGGTAAGCTATCAAGCATAAATTCAAAGGTAATCCTAGCGATTTAATTTACAAACTACCTAAAGGTTTTCTGCTAATTTTTACAAATTTCAAAATTGAATGTTAGATCAGGTTAAAGAAATTATTAACGACATAAATGCTAAAAAATTCCAACCCATATATTTTTTGATGGGCGAGGAACCGTATTACATCGATCGGATTTCTGAATATATTGAAGATAACGTATTAAGTGAAGAAGAAAAGGGCTTTAACCAAGTGGTCTTATACGGTAGGGATGTTACAATGGATGATATTGTTGGCCAAGCAAAGCGTTACCCCATGATGGCAGAAAAACAAGTTGTTGTGGTTAAAGAGGCACAAGACCTTAGCAGGACAATAGATAAGTTAGAAGCCTATGCGAACAATCCCCAACCTTCAACAGTCCTTGTTTTAAATTATAAGTATAAGAAAATAGACAAAAGAAAAAGTCTTTATAAATCCTTGAAGAAGAACGCATTGGTTTTTGAGAGTTCCAAACTTTATGAAAACCAAGTGGCAGATTGGATTAGGAGAGTTATGGCGGGAGATGGCTATAATATAAGTTTTAAGGCTTGCCAAATGCTTGTAGAATTTCTCGGCAATGACTTAGGCAAAATTAATAATGAATTAAACAAACTTAAAATTGTTTTACCGTCTGAAACGGAGATAACTCCCGACCATATTGAGGAAAATATAGGTATTAGTAAAGATTACAATAACTTTGAGTTAATTAAAGCTATTGGAGAAAGAGATCAATTAAAGGCATATAGAATAATAGCATATTTTGGGGATAACCCTAAGGATAATCCAATGGTTGTTACAATTGCCCTGCTTTATAACTTTTTTAGATTGGTTTTAATATTGCATGGACTTGCCGACAAATCTCCCCGAAATGTTGCGTCTGCCCTGAAAGTAAATCCATATTTCGCCAATGATTATATTACGGCTGCCCGCAATTACTCCATGAAAAAAGTAAGTGCTATTATTTCTGAGCTCCGATCTGCAGATTTAAAGGGAAAAGGTGTTGGTTCTAGAGCCATTCCTCAAAAGGATTTGTTAAAGGAATTAATGGTTGCCATATTTTCCTGAGCCTAAATTAAAACTCCTTAACATTTACTGATAAACTTAGGTTAAACCAATCTCAAAGTTTGGGTTAGGGTAGATATCTCTATAACTTAGAGTAAGTTTAATTGAAAAAATAAATCAAAATATTATGGAAAATTTAGGTAGAAAACGTGTTGCAATCTTAGCAACCAACGGATTTGAGGAAAGTGAACTGAGTGAACCTAAAAAGGCATTGGAAAAAGCAAATGCTGAAGTTCATATAGTGTCATTAGATTCCAATCCTATTAAAGGATGGAAAGACGGTAATTGGAGTAATACGTATAATGTAGACAAAACAATTGAAGAAGTATCGCAGAAAGATTATAATGCTCTGGTTCTACCAGGTGGAGTTTATAATCCAGATATTTTAAGAAGAAATGAAAAGGCTGTTAATTTCGTTCGTTCCTTTTTTGAAAATCATAAGCCTGTAGCTGCCATTTGCCATGGACCATGGTTATTGGCTGAGGCAGGGGTGCTAAAAGGGCGAAAAATTACATCATTCAATTCAATAAAAACTGATATGGTAAATGCTGGAGCAAACTGGGTAGATGAGGAAGTTGTAGTTGACGCAGGATTGGTTACCAGTAGGTCTCCAAAAGATTTACCAGCCTTCAATAGTAAGTTGGTTGAAGAAGTTTATGAAGGAAAACATGAGGAGCAAATGGCGTAATCATGGCTAAATAAAAAGATTATGGTCCATCTGTTTTAGATGATGCCAAATATGAGGCATTGCGAAATCAAGGTTATAGCAAAGAGAAATCTGCTCGAATTGCTAATTCCAATAATCCCGGAAAGAAGGGAGGCAAATCAGAGCCTTATGAAGAACGTTCAAAAGAAGAACTATATGACAAGGCGAAGGAAATAGGAATTGAGGGCAGAAGTAAAATGAATAAGGAAGAATTGATATCAGCCTTGAGAAACCAATAATCTAAGTCTTTTTCAAAATTGCAAAGCGGCACCAAGTGCCGCTTTTTATTTTATAATTATTTACAGTATTCCAATAATTTTGTCTTTTTACTATAAAAATTTAAAGGAAAGGTTATTCCATTTTGTGAGGTCTTTAAGTAAAATGTGTCTTAATTAAATACGGTTGATTGTTTGGTAAGACGTTTAAGTCCTTTAAAGTCTAAAATAATTACCAACTTTTTTGTAACTTAAGGCTTAATAATCAACAATTTAATATCAATGGGAACGATTAAATCACTTAATAAGTGGGCTAATGCGCATACGTATTACCCATTGGATGTAATTAGGGTGGCACTGGGTGTTTTTCTTTTTGTTAAAGGGATTCATTTTTTAAGTAACTCTCAGATGTTGTTGGATCTTTTTACACCAATTCAGAACATGGCGGGCGGGATGATAATACTTCACTATCTGGCCCCAGCACATTTTATAGGAGGCATTCTAATAGCCTTTGGATTATTGACAAGATGGGCAATTATTGCTCAGCTTCCAATTTTAATTGGAGCTATCCTTATCAATTTTGTTGGAGATATGCATACCAGTAACTTGGTAATGGCCTCCATTACATTTATAGTTTGTCTGTTTTTCCTTTTTTATGGATCTGGGAAACATTCGGCTGACTATTATTTTAAAATGCAGAAATAATTAGAATTAAGGTAACGGTATCTAAAACAAAATTATGTGGGTGTTTCTAAATAGGGGACATTAATAGGATTTTTTTGCCCGATTAGAATTTATTGGATTTATTTAAAAGGTTTGAAAGTTCAATATTATATTCAAATTGAAGATCCTCATGTAGCTTTTTAAGAGTCGATTTAAGAATTTGAATTTCCCTCAAATACAGTTTTGTAAGTGAGTTGTTGTTAAATATTGAGGGGTTCAATTCCAATAATGCTTGGGCAAATTTTAAATGAATCAAAAATTCGGTTTCTTTCTTGCCTGAATAACGAATGAACTTTCGGAGTTGCCTTAAAATCTTTCTAATGGATTTTTTTATGTAGTAATAATTCTTGGTATTTATCTCCTCGAAGGATGTATCAATATAATCACTAATCGCAGCAACATAGCTCTCTTCATTTTCAGATTCAAATAAACAATAGGTAAGCAATTCCTTATTATCAATTTTAAACCTTGCAAGACGAAGACATAGCTCCCTCAATTGGTCTTCAGATAAGTATTTAAGTTCTTTTCGGATTTGGGCTAATGAAGCTGGCTTCATTTTGAATAGTATTGTTGGATAAGCTTTTTCACCTTAAAAAGTCGATAAATTCCAATTAAGAGTAAGATCGGGCTTGATATTAAAAGTAAAAGACCAAAAGATTTTAATTCATAAAACAATTCAATTTTCAGAATTGTGAGACCAGTTCCAAGAAATACAAAAAACGTTCTGAAATACGCCAAAAAAGTTCTTTCATTAGCCAACTTAGTTCTCTCAATGGCTAACCAATCTCGAGTTATTAATTCTTCATTCATTTTTTCCATTTATCTATAGCGTATTTACCTGCGCCAGTTAATAATATTGTTATAAAGCCTATAGCATATAAAAATGCTTTTTCTCGCCTACCAAAATCATCATCGGAATGGACCAAAATAAATGCCACTAACATGGTTATGATGGGAGGTATTGTGGCAAGTCGGGTTTTGTAACCAATAATTACAAAAATTGGTCCTACAATTTCAGCTGTGAGAACCAATATTAAAGATAGAGTTCCCCCAAAACCTAGAGGATCAGAGAATTGAGACGGATCATTAAACAGATACTTTGTTTTAGGAATGCCATGTGTCAGCATGCCGACGGAAATACTAATTCTTAAAATTAATAAACCGATGCTTAAACCATTTTTAATCATAATTTAATAAGATTATAATAGCAGTAAAATAAATAAAAAAGGAACTATTATAATCAGTATGATTAACGGAGTTTTGGAAATTCTTCCGGATTTACTTCATGCATTAAATTATAAACCGACTCAAAAATATCCTCAGTTGAAGGTTTGGAAAAATAATCACCATCAGATCCGTAAGCTGGTCTATGTTCCTTTCCTGTTAATGTTTTAGGCGGGCTATCTAGGTATTGAAAACCTCCTTGTTTGTTAATAATTTCATCCATTATATAGGCTGTGGCCCCTCCGGGTACATCCTCATCAATAACCATCAAACGATTAGTTTTGGCAACACTTTTAACCAAATCCTGATTCACGTCTAATGGAACCAAGGATTGTACATCAATCACCTCTGCATCAATACCTACTTCTAAAAGTTCTTTTGCGGCTTGTTCAACTAATCTTAGGGTAGCTCCATATGAAACTAAAGTTATCATACTGCCCTCCTTAATTGTTTCAACTACACCAATTGGAGTTTTAAATTTCCCAATGTTTTTAGGAAGTTTTTCTTTCAACCTGTAGCCATTTAAACATTCCACAACCAATGCGGGTTCATCACTTTCCATCAGGGTATTATAAAAACCTGCTGCTTTGGTCATATTTCTAGGTACAAGTATGTTTATCCCTCTTAATAAGTGAATTAATGCTCCCATTTGGGAACCAGAATGCCAAATACCTTCTAATCGATGGCCACGAGTTCGTATAATTAATGGTGCCTTTTGTTTCCCGAAAGTTCGATAATGTAAAGTAGCGAGATCATCACTTAAGGTTTGAACCGCATAAAGTATATAATCTAAATATTGAATTTCAGCTATAGGTCGTAAACCTCTTAATGCCAATCCAATGCCTTGTCCAATAATGGTAGCTTCCCTTATTCCCGTGTCACCAATTCTTAGTTCTCCATACTTTTCTTGTAAACCTTCAAGTCCTTGGTTAACATCCCCAATATTACCTGTATCCTCACCAAAAATTAAGGCTTCAGGATGTGTTGCAAATATGGCGTCAAAATTTTCACGTAATATAATCCTGCCATCTACCTCACCTGCATCAGGTTCATATACTGGCGGAACCTCTTTTACATGAAATACATTTTTATCAGAAGCACTATACAATAAAGAGCTGTATTTTGGTTGAATTTCTTTGAAGAAATTATTAATCCAATTTTGAAGCTCCTCTTTTGCTGCAAATGTTTCCCCTATCACATACCGCAAAGCTTTCCTGGCGGTTGATATAACATCTTTTCGGATAGGTTCTTTTATAATTGCTAAGTCCTTATGTAGTTTTTGAATAAAGGGCGAATTGTCACTTTTTTCTATTAGCTTATCTAAGATTTGTAAAAGTTCATCCCGCTCAGCGAGTATTGGCTCTTGGTAGGCTTCCCAAGCCGCCTTTTTGCCATCACGAACCCTTCGTTTCAGGGACCGCTCTAATTCAGCTAAACTTTCTTCAGTGCTAATATTATTAGAAATCATCCACTGCCGCATCTTGGCAATGCAATCGAACTCCTTTTCCCACTCTAACCTATCTGGGCTCTTATAACGCTCGTGAGAACCTGAAGTAGAATGCCCTTGTGGTTGGGTTAATTCTTCTACATGGATTAAAACAGGCACATGTTCTTCTCTGGCGATCCGGCCTGCGTATTGGTAAGTTTCTATCAAGGCCGGATAATCCCATCCTTTAACCGTTAAAATTTCAAAGCCTTTATGGTCTTCATCTCTCTGAAAACCTTTTAAAACTTCCGAAATACTTTCTTTTGTCGTTTGGTATTTCGAGGGAACAGATATACCATATCCATCATCCCAAACACTTATCACCATTGGTATTTGTAAAACACCTGCAGCATTTATCGCTTCAAAAAATAATCCTTCACTTGTGCTTGCATTTCCGATGGTGCCCCAGGCAACCTCGTTACCATTTTTAGAGAACTTGGTTGCATCAATATCTTTTAGATTTCTATAGATCTTCGATGCCTCAGCTAAACCTACCAATCTGGGCATTTGCGCCGCAGTAGGAGAGATGTCTGAACTAGAGTTCTTTTGTTTTGTTAAGTTTTTCCAATGTCCGTTTTGATCTAGGCTATGAGTAGTAAAATGGCCTCCCATTTGTCGGCCTGCTGACATAGGATCCTTTTCTATGTCTGTGTGGGCGTAAAGACCCGCAAAAAACATTTCAATCGTAAATTCTTCTATCGCCATCATAAAGGTCTGGTCGCGATAATAGCCGGCACGGAAATCACCATCCTTAAATGCTTTGGCCATTGCCAATTGAGGCAACTCTTTTCCTCCTCCAAATATTCCGAATTTTGCTTTTCCTGTGAGTACCTCTCTTCGACCTAATAGACTACATTCTCTACTTATTACGGCTGTTCTGTAATCCTTTAAGATTTCGGTCTTAAAGTCTTCAAAAGTCATAACGTCATTAGTGGATAGATTCAAAACTTATAGGAATTGGAATTAAAACACGCAAAGGTAACTAAAGTTTTCAATTTTAACAATATGCTAAAATTACAAAGTTTGAAAAATTATCATTTTTACATAATAAAAATTGATAAATTGACAATTTATTTGAATATTACCACTAATCCTTAAAAATTATTTAATACCAACGGCGACGGAAAAGTCCTAAAAGTGCTTGAGGATCAACTGTAAATACGAATCGTATTTTTTGGTCGTAATTTGGTTGGGCAATTTCCCAACCAAGATTGGAGTAGACCGGGAAGTAAACTTCAAAATAGTCGGCAACTAAATTTAATCTGATGCCCGAATCGTAAACAAATCTAGCGCTGGAATCTTTATTTTTCAAAAATCCTACGTCTCCATAGGCCTCAATAATGTTCCAGATTGTATAACCTAAATTGACGGTTGTCATCCATTGATTGGCAAAGCTTTCCTCCAAGACAGATTTAAATCCTCCTTCCGCAATAATCAATTGCTGGCTAAAAATCCCAGAAGATTCAGACCGACCTAAATAATTATAATCGAATAGATAATCTGTAGGTCTATCCAGGGCAAAACTGAAATAATTCGATTCTGGATTAGTTTTATTATATAAGAATAATCCAGCAAAGGTTCTAAAACTGAAAAGCCTATTGGTTTGGGATAAATGACGGAACTCGTAATTAAATGAAAGCTTACCAAACTTTGGTCCGAATTGCAGGTCCGAAAACCAACTCTTATACTTAATAAGTCCCTTGTTAGAATTTATGTACCGAAGATTGAATACGGAATAATTTGGCTCAGTTAGAGTAATTTGTGCGTTATCGCCTAAATGTCTATCGATACTTAAGTATCTGAAGTTTAAATATTTAGATTCGTTTGACCGAAAATCATCTTCATTCCTGAAAAGAAAGGAAACACTTGGTGTTAGGACTCTAACGAAAGCATCTCTACCATAGGATCGGTAAGAACCACCAAAACCATAGGTTATATTATATAGGTCTCTATCCTCGATATTATGTGTAAACGAAACCGAACCTCCACCTGTAAGTATTTTTGATTTTGTGCCGAATTGCGGAGCGAACTTATAATTAAACTTTTTCCTTAGTATTGTTTTATTGTAAAATTTTGCCCCAATAGTAATTCCGTCATAAATATTCCGAAATTCCAACATTGGCATCAAAAACACTTGATTGTAATTAGGATCTTCAAAATCCTTGAATAATCTGATTTGCAAAGGACGGTGGTTAAAAAAGAAGCCTTTTTTGGATTTCCAATTGTCCCTGAGATTGAACTCTGGTATTGTCTGATCATAATTTAAGGCAAACTTGTCACCATTTTCCTTTGGTATAGTTATAGTCTTTTCCTTACCGACATCCTCTATCCACCTTTTGGCAATGACATTATCATTTTGAAGGGTAAATAAGGAAATAGGCATATTGCTTTTCCTTTTATTGCGAATGGTTATGGCAATTGAGTCCTCTAGTGTCTCTAAACTTTTTATCTTATAATCAATCTTTTTACGGGAGTTGATATAGTCTCCAAAAAACCAATTTACATCCTTTTCTGTGCTCTCTTGAATGATCTCCTCAAACTTTTCTGATTTGGTAAGTTCTAACCGATTTTCATCCATCAATTTGCGAATAGACTTTTCTACTACATCTGAATTTACAAAATCGTCTAGGTATCTAAGTCCGACTCCAGCCTTATATTTATTGGCAATTCTTGCATTGAATTTAAGTAATGAATCCTTTGCCGTAGTTAAAGGTTGATCGCGATTGGTCCTTGCCATTTGCATAAAAAACAGATTGAATTGCTCATTAAACAAGAGATCTGCAGCATGAAAGGCCTTAATGCCCCAAAAATCTGCCCATTTCCCAATTAGTTTTAAGTCCGGATAATAGGTTTCCATATATTTCATCATATAAAATATTTGAATTCCATCCGAAAGCCAATTATCTTCCCTAGGATTAAAAAGAAGCGAATTTTCAACGTATCGTTTTAAGGCTGTTTTGAGGAGTTTTAATTCGAACTCAAATCCATCTGAAAATGGACTTAAAAAATTGGGTAATTGGTTTAACCCATATAAAGGTTCATGCTTATAATCAATGCTCGTTAAAAGCATCTGTTCATGAGGATAAGTACCCAGGTTATTCGTCAGAAAAGAAGTAATACGGTCAGTAATGAGAGCCGTTTGCATTGGCATTACCTTCTTGTCTGAGATATCCGTTAGAACTGTAAAATTATCTGTTTGTATAAACTTGAAATTGGCTTGCCTCTGTAAATACAGGTCTGTGTTTATTCGATCCTTACCTGAGAAGGTCATTTTTTGTCCACGTGTAGTTAATTCTGTACCAACCAAGTTTAATTCTGAAATGGCAATATAATTTCTTGGGAATTCTAATTTTAGAACGATGTCTGCCTTTGGTGTGTAGAGGTCGTATATATTTTTATTACTGAAATAATGCCAAGTACCATTAAAAACAGCAGGCACTATATACCAATATTTTAGTTTGAAATTACTATCCTCCGTAAAACCAAAGCTTGTGAATTCATCGTTTGGGATAATTAAGTCGTATGAAAGATTTAAGGTGTAATATTCTCCTGGATTAATTATTTCTGCAAGAAATACTTTTATAATATCAGGATGGTCAGGAAGGTATTCAAAATTAAGACTCTCTAAGCTTGCATTTGTAATAATTTCAATATTTGTATATCCTCTTTCTCCTTTTCTGGCAAAATGAAATTTGCTGTCAAATTCTTCTGTGAATCGCTTTGCTAATGGAGTATTTTTTGTGGAGTAACTATTGTTCCAATCTTGTAGATAAATAACTTGTAATGGCTGATTGCCCTCATTTTTGTACTGTAATTGTTGCTCTACTTTTATAGTTTTTGTATTTACTTCAAAATAGGCATTTACCTCCATTTTGTTTTGACCGTAAACCAAAATGGAAAAAAGTAAAAAATTAAGACATAAAACTTTTGTCAGCCAATTCATCTTACGAGCAAAGTAAAATGGTTATAACAAAATTATTGGCACCAAAAGTCGAAGTCAATTTAATGATTGACCAAAGTATCCTTTTCTTTATCATAGCAATGCCAAAAGGCAATTAAAAATTAGGACTTAATCTAAACTCTTTATAGAAATCATCCAAAATTTGAATTACTTCATCAGCTGAATCAACAATATGAACCAATTCTAAATCGGTTTCACTTATATTATTGTTGGCTGTTAGTAACACATTTTTAACCCAATCTAACAATCCGCTCCAAAATTCGGTACCGACTAATATTATTGGAAAACGTTCAATTTTCTTTGTTTGTATTAAAGTAAGAGCCTCAAAAAACTCGTCTAGAGTACCGAACCCTCCAGGCATAACCACAAATCCTTGGGAATATTTTACAAACATTACTTTTCTAACGAAAAAATAATCAAAATCTAGGCTTTTGTCAGTATCTATGTAAGGATTATCGTGTTGCTCAAAGGGTAATTCTATGTTGAGACCAACAGAAGTTCCACCTGCTATATGGGCACCTTTATTGCCAGCTTCCATAATACCTGGTCCTCCTCCAGTAATGATACCATATCCATGATCAACTATACGCTCGGCAATCTCTTCTGCTAATTTGTAATATTTATGATCGGGTTTTGTTCTGGCAGAACCAAAAATTGATACGCAGGGGCCAATTCGACTTAATTTCTCATAGCCATTAACGAATTCCCCCATTATCTTAAAAATTGCCCAAGAATCATTGGATTTTATTTCATTCCAGTTCTTAGGTCTTCTTTCTTTTCTCATAGAATCATTTTAAATCTCGCAACTACTCAATTATTGTCAAGGATAAATTAAATTATCATAACAGACAAATTTAGATGAATTTGAAGGAAACTTGGAATAAATAGATGTAAAAGGAAAAGGGCAAACTTTACGTTTGCCCTTTAATTTTATCTTTTTCAGTTCATCTTCAATCTAATAAAGGATTGAAAATTTTCTTTAAACGGTCCTATAGCGGTTTTCTACCTGAAATTATGTTATAAAGGATAACAATTACCGCAATGACTAATAATACATGTATTAAGCTACCTGTTGCAAGTCCTGGAATGACTCCTAACATACCTAATAACCATGCAATGATACATACCACCGCTACCAGCCAAAGAATACTTTTCATAATAATTAAGATTTTTAGTTATTAGTTAAAGTTACGCTTTTTCCAATATAAATGTTAATATTTTATTGATAGAGCAAAAGATTACATCATATTGACTATTTATTAAAACTGAAAGCCAAATATTAAGCCTTTTCTGAAATTGTGCGAGCTAATTCCTCTTTTAAAAATTTTGCTGTGTAAGATTTCTTGTCAATCGCAACTTCTTCAGGGGTGCCTACAGCAACCACCTTTCCACCGCCTTTGCCACCTTCATACCCTATATCGATAATGTAATCGACGGTTTTTATAACATCGAGGTTGTGCTCAATAATTAAAACGGTATTGCCTTTATTAACCAATTTGTGAAGGACTTTTAATAGCACATTGATGTCTTCAAAATGTAATCCTGTGGTAGGTTCATCTAAGATATAAAACGTGTTCCCGGTATCTCGTTTACTTAACTCTGTTGCCAATTTAATACGTTGTGCCTCACCTCCCGATAGGGTGGTGCTTTGTTGACCCAAAGTAATGTACCCTAAACCTACTTCCTGTATGGTTTTGAGTTTTTTATAAATTTTCGGAATATGTTCAAAAAAGTCTACTCCTTCATCAATTGTCATATCCAGGACATCAGCTATAGATTTGCCTTTATACCTAATTTCTAGGGTCTCGCGATTAAATCTCTTGCCTTGGCAGGTTTCACATTCTACATATACATCTGGCAGAAAGTTCATTTCAATTACACGTAAACCACCACCTTTACAGGTTTCGCATCGACCACCTGCGACATTAAAGCTAAATCTTCCAGGCTTATATCCTCTTATCATCGCTTCTGGAATTTTAGCAAATAAAGAACGTATTTCACTAAAAACACCAGTGTAAGTGGCAGGATTAGATCTTGGTGTCCGTCCGATTGGAGATTGATTTATATCAATCACTTTATCTATATGTTCAAGACCTTTTATAGACTTATATGGTAAAGGCTTCTTAACCGCGTTATAAAAATGTGCGTTTAGAATAGGGTAGAGGGTTTCGTTTATAAGAGTAGATTTTCCACTACCAGATACTCCTGTAACCCCAATCATGGTACCCAAAGGAAGTTTTACCGAAACATTTTTTAGGTTATGCCCTGTTGCACCTTTAAGTTCAAGAAAGTTCCCATTGCCTTTTCTTCTCTTTTTAGGAACCATAATTTCTTTTGTTCCATTTAGATAATCCGCTGTAAGGGTTTGATGCTGCTTTAATTCTAAGGGAGTTCCTATACTGATAATTTCTCCACCATGTTTTCCCGCTTCTGGACCAATATCAATAACATAATCAGCACGTTCAATCATATCCTTATCATGTTCCACTACAATTACAGAATTGCCAATATTTCTTAAACTTTCTAGTGAATTAATTAGTTTTTCATTGTCTCTTTGATGTAGACCAATACTGGGTTCGTCTAAAATATATAGTACACCAACCAATTGAGACCCTATTTGTGTTGCCAAGCGGATACGTTGGGCTTCACCACCGGAAAGAGATTTTGACCCACGATTTAAAGACAGGTAGTTTAAACCAACATCTAAAAGGAATTCTATTCTTGTAACAATCTCCTTAATGACTTCTTCTGCAATTTTCCTTTGAGTTTCTGATAACTTAGGGGTCAAGGTTTGGAACCAATCATAAAGATCAGACAAATCCATCATTGCCAAATCGGCGATGTTTTTATTCTGAATTTTGAAGTGGAGTGATTCTTGACGCAAACGTGTTCCATTGCATAAATCACAGTCAATTTTATCCATATAATCCTTTGCCCATCGCTTGATGGATTTAGAATCGGTATTTTCAAATTGACTTTCAATGAAATTAGCTACACCTTCAAAATCTATTTTATAATCTCTAGTAACACCAAGTGTTTTACTTTCCACAGAAAATTTATCGGTACCACCATACATTATCATTTGCTTGGCTTCCTCAGGAATGTCCTTATAAGCATCGGTTAATAAAAAATTAAATCGAGTAGCAATAATCTCTAGCTGTTTAAAAATCCAGCTGTTCTTTTGTGGACCGTGAGGTGCTAAGGCACCATTTTTAATGGATAAATTTTTATCAGGAATAATCTTATCAAGATTTACCTTATAAACCTTACCGATACCATTACATTGCGGACAAGCTCCTTTGGGTGAATTAAATGAAAATGAATTTGGTTCTGGGCTTGGATATGAAATCCCAGAGGTAGGACACATTAAATTTCTACTAAAGTATCTGGTGTCCCCACTGTCTTGGTCTAAAACCAACATTATACCATCTCCATGATACATGGCAGTTTGGATGGATTCTGCAAGTCGCTTTTCAATTTCTGGGTTATGGTCGACTTTTATTCTGTCGATTACTATTTCAATATCATGGGTCTTGTAGCGATCTAATTTTAGTCCCTTAACAATATCTCTAATTTCTCCATCCGTTCTAACCTTCACAAAACCTTGCTTGGCAATTTGTTCAAACAATTCTCGGTAATGTCCCTTTCTGGAGCGAATTACAGGCGATAATATATTGATTCGCTTCCCGTTGAAAGATTCAATTATTAATGATTTAATCTGCTCATCACTATAGGCGACCATTTTTTCGCCTGTCTGCATACTATAGGCGTCACTTGCTCTAGCAAACAATAGCCTAAGAAAGTCATAAATTTCTGTTATTGTTCCTACCGTAGACCTTGGGGATTTACTAGTAGTTTTTTGTTCTATAGCTATAACCGGTGAAAGACCATCAATTTTGTCTACATCCGGACGTTCCAGATTGCCTAGGAATTGCCTGGCATATGCAGAAAATGTTTCAATGTATCGTCGCTGTCCTTCTGCATAAATGGTATCAAAAGCTAAAGAAGATTTGCCGCTACCAGATAGGCCGGTAATGACCACCAATTTATCGCGTGGTATTTCAACATCTATATTTTTCAGGTTATGAACGCGAGCACCCTTAACCTCAATAAATTCTTCAAATCGACTCATAAAAAGATATGCATTTTACCCTAAAGTGCGGAAAAGTGCAAAGTTACAATTTTTAGATGTTAATTTACTCCCAAGGTTGTGTGCTATCCGAATGGATTTGTATGCAAAAATTAGTATACTTACATTTCAATTAAAACCAAATCAAATTAATAATTCAATCATGAAAATTTTAGGTATTAGCTCCCGAATAGATCATCCAGAATATGGAAAAGGTGTAATTACCAATGTTACTTCACAACATTACTGGGTAACCTTTATTGAAAATGGTTTAGAAACTATCGATATAGATTCTGAGTTTGAGGTAATAGAGGCAGCTGAGGACGATGTCGATACCGTGAGCTTCTATGAGGTTGAAAAATCCTTAAAAAGTATTCTAAAAAAATGGAGTGATGTTTCTGAAATAGTGCCAATCGGTGATCGCTGGAAAGGTGGCACAATGGTCCTACAACCAGCAGATAGTGGACTACAAAGTAAAGAGGTTCCTATTGACCAGTTTTTTCATAAAATTACAATGGTGAGGGATCGTCTTAGAGTTATGGAACAAAAAATAAATAGCAGCAATTTAGATGAACAGGAGAAGATAGATTTGCAACAATATATAACGCGTGTTTATGGTAGCCTAACGACCTTTAATGTGTTATTTAAACATAAAGGACACCAATTTGTTGGACAGAAAAGCTCCTAAAGATTTAGATGAAATTTTATCCCTGAAGCTAGTTCTGTTGCGGCTTCAGGGTGATACCTAAACCATAATTCTGGTTCCACTAATTCCAATTCAGATACGGCAAGTTTTCCACTATTATCTTCAATAACGTCAACTCTGGCATAAAGAGGAAGTTCTGGACATGCACCAACTGCATTTTCTGCAAATTTTATTTCATTTGCATTTGCTTCGTATGGGTGAACGCTACCCCCAAAATCATCCTGAACCCTAAAATCTCCTTCTTTTGCTATTTTTAAAATGGCATGTGTAAAACGGCTATTCATTACCATAAAACTTACTTCACCTTTCGTTTTAATGGAATTCTGAAAAGGCTGAAGCAACATAGATTCTTCGTTTATCAATTTTGAAAATATTGCTTCGTGAGATTTTAAATTATCTTGGTTTATTTCATAAGTATGTCGTGCGGCACCACCAACACAGGGTTTAAGCACTGTATGGGACCAGCCCAACTCTTCATGTAATTGTCGTAGACTTTTCGATGTTTTCCTTTCAATGAACTTAGTTTCCGGTATATGGATACCGTTAACACTTAAATTCGAAAGGTAGTGCTTGTCTAAATTCCAATTGATGATATTGGCGCTATTAATGAGAGTAGTTTGTCTTTTTACTTTTTCTAGCCAAAGTGAAAATTCATTAAACCGATCAAAATAATCCCAAGTAGACCTAAAAAGAATTGATTTTGTATCACCCCAATTAAAATAAGGATCGTCCCAAGCTAACCGTTTTGTCCTTAAACCTAATTGCGCTAATTGTTCTCTTAGAATGAAATCCTCATAATACACATTATGTTTGTAGGTATCGTTATCAGAATCCTTTAAATACCGCGAATCTGTGAGGATAATTACATCGTATTGCTTCATTATTGGTATAAGTTAATCAAATTGAATGAAGGTTACAGACCGTGTTTTTCTTTCACAAGTTGGTTTAATTTTTTAGAAGAAAAGTCAATCAATTCATTGAAAAACAAAGTGAATTCCATTTCAAATTCGGTGTAATATTGTTCAAGTTCTACAGTTGCAAGATTCATTTGAGATCGGTTTTGGGTTCTAGAATTCATGCCATTAAGAACCTTTTGTATTCCCTCAATATGTGAATAACTCAAAAGCCAATTATCACTAATCATATAAGGCACGAATCGTTTTACTCGCGTTGGCAACAAATCGAATTTACGCCTAAGAATTTCATAAAAATTCTGAATGTATACATCCAATGTAACTGTAGAATAATTCATCCAATTTTTCGCTAAAAAATGGTCGTATAATATGTCTACAATAACACCGCTATAATGGCTATAATTATTATGAAGACGTTTTGTGCTCTGTTTAACTATCGGGTGAGAATCTGTGAAGGTATCTATTTCTCGATGTAACAAAATTCCTATTTGAACATCTATCGGATAGTTTTCATATTTTCTTCCTTTAATACCGTCTGCCATAAAATTTCCGATAATGGTATCTTCATTTTCACCAGATAAGTAAATATGGGCAAGAAAATTCATTGCCCTAAATTAAGGAAAACATAACTTCGAAGAATACTTAAAGCCTATCTTTGCAAAAAGATTTCAATTTGTATGACATTAATTAAATCAATTTCTGGAATAAGAGGTACTATAGGTGGAAGTGTTGGTGAGAATTTAACCCCTATCGACGCGGTTAAGTTTGCAGCTGCTTATGGAGTGTGGATTAAACAACAACGTAATAAGGAAAATTACCGAGTTGTGGTAGGAAGGGATGCCCGTATTTCAGGTGAAATGATTCAGAATTTGGTGATGCAAACTTTGGTTGGCATGGGAATAACCGTAGTTGACCTTGGTTTATCAACAACTCCTACGGTTGAGATGGCAGTACCTATGGAACATGCTGATGGAGGAATTATTTTAACCGCTAGTCATAATCCAAAACAATGGAATGCTCTCAAACTTCTTAATTCTAAAGGTGAATTTCTCGATGCTGAAAACGGGAAGATTATTCTAGACATTGTTGAAAAGGAGAATATCGATTTTGCCGATGTTGATTCTCTTGGAAAAATTGTTAAGAATCAGGCCTTTATAGATTTGCATATAGATGAAATTATGGACATGAAATTGGTAAACAAAAAAGCAATTGAAAATGCCAATTTTAAAATAGTTGTAGACGGTGTAAATTCTACTGGTGGAATTGCAGTGCCACTTTTATTAGATCGACTGGGAGTTCATACTGTTAAGTTATACTGTGATCCAACAGGTCATTTTCCCCATAATCCTGAACCGTTAAAGGAGCATTTAGGAGATCTTTCAAAAGCAGTTAAAAAGGAACATGCAGATATGGGTATTGTGGTAGATCCGGATGTAGATAGGCTTGCGTTTATGGATGAGATGGGCGAGATGTTTGGTGAAGAATATACACTTGTTGCCTGTGCCGATTATGTTCTAGGTAAAACGCCGGGTAATACGGTAAGTAATCTAAGTTCGACCCGAGCTTTGAGAGATGTTACCATGAAGCATGGAGGGGAATACTTTGCTGCTGCAGTTGGAGAGGTAAATGTAGTTACGATGATGAAAGAGGTGAATGCAGTAATTGGTGGTGAAGGCAACGGAGGAATTATATTTCCAGAATTACATTACGGTCGTGATGCTTTGGTTGGAATAGCATTATTTTTAAGTTTACTCGCAGAACGAAAAATGAGGGTTAGTGAATTGAAAGCGACGTATCCCCAATATTTTATGAGTAAACAGAAAATTGAATTGCAACCTTCGATGAATGTAGATGCTATTTTGAATGGTGTTGCGGGTAAATATTCCAATGAGGATGTTTCAACTGTTGATGGAGTAAAAATTGATTTTGATGATTCTTGGGTACATTTACGAAAAAGCAATACCGAGCCAATCATAAGAATTTATACCGAAGCCAAATCACAGGATTCAGCAACTTTGTTGGCTGACAGATTTGTTGATGAATTAAATAGTATAGCAATTACTGCATAAAAATTGTGAATCATGTTAAAGACTAAAGAGCCCAAATTATCATTGAACTCAAAACTAGAAGCATATTTCAAGCCATTTAGGGATAACATTATTGGGTATGAACAAGATTTCCAATCTCCATATGGCCAAAAGAAAATAATCTATACAGATTGGACTGCCTCAGGAAGGTTATATGGCCCCATTGAGGATAAATTAAAGAATGAATTCGGTCCGTTTGTAGCCAATACACATACTGAAACAACGGTCTCTGGCACTGCAATGACAAAAGCTTACCATAAAGCTAGACAAATCATTAAAGAACATGTAAACAGTAATGAGGATGATGTCCTTATTGTCGCAGGAAATGGAATGACTGGCGTTATCAATAAATTCCAAAGAATTTTGGGCCTTAAAATACCTGAACGTCTTCAAAAATTCACAAACATACCTGAGGAAGCCAAACCAATTGTTTTCATTACTCATATGGAACATCATAGTAACCAAACAAGTTGGTTGGAAACTATTGCCAAAGTAGAGGTTATTCCTCCTGGAGAAGAAGGTTTGTTTAGTTTGGACAACCTTAAGCAGTTATTGGAACAATATAAAGAACATCCATTTAAAATTGCATCTGTGGTTGCTTGTAGTAATGTTACAGGTATAAAAACTCCGTACCACGATATTGCCGGATTAATGCACGATTACGGCGGATTATGCTTTGTGGATTTTGCCTGCTGCGCACCCTATGTTGATATGGATATGCACCCAAAAGACCCTAACCAATCGTTAGATGCAATTTTCTTTAGCCCACATAAATTTTTAGGTGGGCCCGGTACCTCTGGTGTATTAGTCTTTAATAAAAAGTTATATCAAAATGTTACTCCAGATTGTCCCGGTGGAGGTACTGTTAGCTGGACCAATCCTTGGGGAGAACATCAATTTATCGATGATATAGAAGTTAGGGAAGATGGTGGTACACCAGGTTTTCTTCAAACAATAAGAACAGCTCTAGCCATACGATTGAAAGAACAGATGGGCACATCTCAAATTTTAGAGCGTGAACATGAAATAAATGACTATATTTTTAACCGGTTATCCGAAATACCTAATCTTAATATGCTCGCTGGTCAACATCGGGATAGGTTAGGGGTATTCTCATTTTATATTGACGATTTACATTACAATTTAGGTGTAAAACTGCTAAACGATCGCTTTGGTGTTCAGACTAGAGGTGGTTGTAGTTGTGCAGGTACCTATGGACATTATTTGCTTCATGTTGATTATGACACTTCACATGAACTAACCCAAGAAATTTCAATTGGCGAATTGGTTAGGAAACCTGGTTGGATTAGAATGTCGATCCATCCCACAATGACCAATGAGGAAATAATTTATGTTTGCGATTCTATCGAAGAATTGGCAAAAAACCATGAAAATTGGGCTAAAGAGTATTCTTATGACAAAGTGAGTAATGAATTTCTGTGTGAAAATCCAGAATTAGATTTGAATACTAAATTAGAAGGCTGGTTCTCTATTTAGTCATTTTAGTAGGTATACGGTCTTTATGTTTCCAACGTTTGTGGGTCCATAAATAATATTGGGGGTCTTCTTTAATCTGGTTTTCAACCAATTCCATGAATTTATCAGTTATTTGATAATTTGGAAAAGTACTAGGTTCATTGGTAATTAATTGAAAATGTGTAGAATAATAGCCACGTTTGATTTTTTTTACCCCACAGAAAACGACAGCAAGATTAAATTTTTTAGATAGCATTTCTGCACCAGTATACATCGGTACATTAATACCCATAAACGAATTCCAATGATAGGCCTTATTAGCCTTTGGGGACTGGTCTGCCGCAAAACCTCCAATGATATGTTCTCCTTTTGTTTTAGCCTGACTTATAGTTGGAACGGCTTCTTTTGTGGTGATTAGATAACTATCATATTTAGCTCGTATCCGTTTTACCAACCTATCAAAATAAGGATTTGCCAAACGTTTGTAAATAACATACCCCTTATGATTGGTAAAATGTTCTTGCATTATCATTAACCACTCCCAAGATCCATAATGCCCGCACATTAAAGCTATACTTTGACCCTCCTCAGCAATTGTTTGCATCACTTCAATATTTTCAAATCTCATTCGCTTCCGCATCTCATTTTTGGATATCGTCATAGATTTTATGGTTTCCAAAATCATGTCGCATAAATGATGGTAAAATCCTTTCATTATGGATTTAATTTCTGCTTCAGACTTTTCAGGGAAAACTAACTTTAGATTTGATTTTACGACTTTTTTGCGATAACCTATCAGGCCATAAACAATAAAATAAAGAAGATCCGAGAAAAAATAGAGAATTGGGAATGGTAAGATAGAAATCAACCATAAAAATGGATATACCAATATATAAGCCAAAAATTGCACTATAAATCTTAGTTTTGTGGCTGCAAATATACTTTTAATCTCATTAACAAAAGTTGGAATGTATAACCTAAGTTTGGTAACCATTGTATTGATTGCCGCTAATGCATTAATTAGCTATAAAGGATTTAATGACTTTTCCTTTTTCGAAAAGTATAAGTTTAATATTGGCGCAATTCGTAGGGGAGAACAAATTAGAATGTTTTCCTCTGGGTTTTTACATGCAGATTTTACTCATCTGTTTGTCAACATGTTTACTCTTTATTTTTTTGCGGATGTTGTTGTGTCTGGTCTTGGTAATTTGAATTTTATTATCATTTATGTAGCTAGTCTTATCCTCGGGAATCTATTATCCCTGTATTTCCATAAAGATGAATATTATTATAGTGCTGTGGGTGCGAGTGGGGCAGTAACCGGAATTTTGTATTCAGCTATTCTTTTACAACCAGGAATGAGCCTGTATATGTTTTTTATACCAATCCCTATTCCGGCTTACATTTTCGGTATAGGGTATTTGTTATACTCCATTTATGGCATGAAAAAAAGAATTGGCAATATAGGCCATGATGCCCATTTCGGTGGTGCTATAGGAGGCTATTTGGTAACTTTGATATTAGCTCCATATTTATTACAAACCAATATTGAAATGGTTTTGCTATTGGCATTACCTATAATTCTGTTATTTGTATTACATAAAATGGGCAAACTTTAACCTCCCTATTCTCCCAATAGTTCGGCTACTTTTGCTTCTAAGGCATCGCCCCTTAAACGTTTTGCGGCAATCTTGCCATCAGAGTCTAAAATGAAAGTAGCGGGAATAGAATTTATATTATATAGCTGCGCAACAGGATCATTAAAATATTGAAGGTTAGAAACTTGACTCCAATCTAATTTGTCATTTTTGATGGCCTCAACCCATGCTGTTTTTGGGTCTTTTTGATTTCGGTTACCATCAAGTGAAACTCCAATTATCTCCAATCCTTTTGAATGGTACTTATTATAAATCCTTACTAAATTTGGATTTTCACGTCTACAAGGTCCACACCAAGCAGCCCAAAAATCTATAATGGTAACTTTACCCTTTACATCATTAAGGGACAATTGCGTTCCCTCTGGGGTGGGAGCTGAAAAATTTGGAGCAACTTTTCCAATTTCTATTGCAGCAATGCGTTCAGCCTCAATTTTACGTTGGTCTACTAGAGGTTTTAATGATTGGCCTTTTGAGGAGTTTTTCACTTTGGGATCCAAACCTTCATAGGCATCAACTACCAATTTTGCATCCATTCGTTTATTACTCAAAGTACTTTCTAACAAGGTTAGGGAGAAATAGTTTGAAGGGTTTTCTTTAATAAATTCTATTGGATAGTTATTGGCCTTTTCATTGATAGCATTTAGTTCGTCAGCCAAAGCTTTTACCCCAGTAGTGTCATTTTCCTTAAGTTTATTTCTATAGGTATTGCTAATCCGCATGCGGTCTTGGGTAAGGTTGTTAAGTCCATTGGTATAATCTAGCATAACTTGGTTAGATTCAGTGCCTAAAATAGTTGACTTAAGAATGTCCTTACTGTCGATAGTTATTTTAATATCAGCATTTTCAATCATTACAGGTAATTGACCCTTTACACTGTTTACATGTAGTGTAAACATTTCCGGAGTTTCTACGGAACCTTCAAATTGAAAGGATTCATTCATAACTATTGAAGTATCCACTTCAATAAAACGCCCTCGTCCATCTGGCTTTTTTAGGTACACCCTGATGCCATTAAAAATACCGGGAGCAGACCCTTCAATTACATAAGAGCCTTTAGTGGCTTCAGTTTTAGATTCTTCCTTACAAGAGACAAAAATTAGGGATATTAATAGTAAGAGGTTAAGATGTTTCATGGTAATAATCATTATTAAGGCAAATATAAGAAGTAATTAATTTTTGAAGAGTTCAAGCTAATTGATGCAATAAAAAAGCCGAGAATTACTCGGCTTTTTGTACTTGTTTATCATTGCATTATTGATTGCAATGTGTAGAATTTTGTATAGATGAAATTCGTTTATTTTGACTCAAAGTTTTAATGCATTGGTGTGTTCGGTAATTATAGAAAACGCGGTATGTTTTACCTCCATCTTGATGTTTTTTCTGTTCTTGGAATCCTCGGTGTCTTAATTCTGTATAAGACCACTCGGCACCTCTACCTACTAAATCACTTACACGGACCTCATTGTCATGGTATCGGTAGTTTCTATCATGATGATCATCATTGTCGTGTCTATATCGATTATCTCTTTCGTTGTGGTAGTATCTATCTGAATTAGTATCATACCTGTGGTTTTCATGAGCTACCATGCCACGGCTATCCCTATTGCAATCCATGTTTGGAACATATACAACAGATGCTACACGGCCATCATTTGTTCTAGCTGTTACACATTTTTTTGTTCTATTGTTCCACCAATTACTATAACTGCTACCGCCACTTTTACTAGTACTCACATGGGTATAACCATTATACTGCATTGCATTGTCGAGGGCAGATGCTCTTGCATCTACAAGATCTCTTAATTCCCTTGGAGTTGAAAATTGGGCATAAGTAAACCCGAAACTAAAGAAGGCTAACACAGCCAACACACTTGATCTTTTTAAAAACTTCATTTTATTTAATTATTGATTAATAACTGCGCCTTAAAGTTAATTAATAACCTCATTTAAGGCAAAGTATTTTAAAACAAAAAAAAATTGATTAAAGGATTAGGTAATCTTATAATTTTTTTGATTTGAAAATGTTGTGGTGATAAAAGAAAAAAACCGCTTGAAAGTTAAAGCGGTTTTTTAATATCCAAAATCACTAAGTGTTATAAATTACAATGGGTTGAATTTTGAATAGATTGTATTCTTTTAGAAACACTTAATGTCTTAATACATTGATTGGTTCTGTAGTTATAGAAAACCCTATAAGTTTTTCCTCCTTCTTGATGCTTCTTAACTTCATCAAATCCCCTATGTCTTAATTCGGAATAAGACCATTCTGCATCCCTACCAACTATATCGCTTACACGGACTTCATCATTCTCATACCTATAATTTCTATCGTGATAGGCATCATTATTATGTCTCCAACGGTTTGTGCGATCATTATGGTAATTTCTCTCAGTATTGGTGTCATACCTTTGGTTTTCGTGATGTAAATTCCCCCATCGGTCTCTATTACAGTCAGAATTAGGTACTGGATGGATGTCTTGAACCCTACCATTAGAAGATCTAACCACAACACATTTTTTCTGGCTTGGGTTCCAATAATTTACGTAAATATTTCCACCAGATCTACTGGAGCTTACATCGGTGTAACCGTTTCGTTCCATTGCGTTACCTGAACTAGAGGTTTCCATTCCCATTACATCCCAAAGGTCTCGAGGAACGGCAGCATTGCTTGAACGGGAAGAATTTGATCTGCCTTGGTTCTGGTTACAATCTCCATCAGAAGCTGTATAAACACCTTGAACTGTGCCATTAATTATTCTCATAGACACACATCGATTTACTTCTGGTTGCCAATATTTCATGTCAATCGCATTTCCCGATTTGTCAGTATGAATAAATTTGTAACCCGCATTTTCTATTTCACTTGCTGCGATATTCGCCCTCATTCCTTCCAAATAGGACAAACCCATAAAACGTTCTTGTGCTATTCCCGGACCAATGAATAAAAGAACTAAAAGGACAGTTGTAATAATTTTAAAGTTTGTTTTCATAATACTTTTTGATTTAAAGCATTTGGTAAATTATTAATTAACACTCTGGTAAAACATGACATAAGTTAGAAAATTTTAATTATTTCTTTGGTTTTAACTTATTGCATTTTTCTTGTTTATTTTTGACCTATGATTTCATCAGATACGATAATAGCCTTGGCAACACCTAGTGGGATGGGGTCAATTTCGGTATTAAGGCTTTCAGGTTTAGAGGCGTTTCCTATTTGTTCTAAAGTTTTTAAATCCATTCATGGTAAGGATATTTTAAAACAGAAATCTCATACCATTCATTTAGGCCATATAATGGATGGCAATAGAGTGGTGGATGAAGTATTGGTTTCAATTTTTAAGAATCCGCACTCTTATACAGGGGAAGACGTTATTGAAATTTCGTGCCATGGTAGCCGTTATATTCAGCAAGAAATTTTACAGCTGTTAATCCGAACTGGTTGTAGAATGGCTAATCCTGGTGAGTTTACGCTTAGAGCCTTTCTCAATGGCAAATTAGATTTGTCCCAAGCCGAAGCCGTGGCCGATTTAATTTCCAGTGATAATGAGGCTTCCCATAAAATTGCCATGCAGCAAATGCGTGGAGGATTTTCTTCAGAAATTGCCCAGTTAAGGCAAGAACTACTGAATTTTGCCAGTTTAATTGAACTTGAATTAGATTTTTCTGAAGAGGATGTGGAGTTTGCAGATCGAACTGCATTCAAAGAATTGGTGGCGAAAATTATTAGGGTTTTAAAACGATTAATAGATTCGTTTGCCTTGGGGAATGTCATAAAAAAGGGTATTCCAATAGCAATAGTTGGTGAACCAAACGTAGGAAAATCTACTCTTTTAAATGCTTTGCTGAATGAGGACAAGGCTATAGTTTCAGATATAGCAGGTACCACAAGAGATGCTATAGAAGACGAAATTTCTATTGGAGGCATTGGATTTAGATTTATAGATACTGCAGGTATACGCGAAACGGAGGATGTTGTTGAGGGTATTGGAATTCAGCGGACGTTCGATAAAATAAAACAGTCTGAAATTATCCTTTATATCATCGATCCAACGAGGAGCACTCAGTTCGAAAGCCCTTTAGAATATGTGGTGAATATACAAACCGAAATAGGAAAGGTAAAGAACAAATTCCCACAAAAACATTTGCTTATTATTGCGAATAAAGAAGATGTTGTTTCCGATGAGTTAAAGGAGTTGCTTAATTCTCACCTAGATGGGATTTTATGGATATCTGCAAAAAACAACCAGGGTATAGAATCCATAAATGAACAACTCCTAAGTTTTGTTAATACGGGCTTGCTGAGACAAAGTGATAACATTGTAACGAATTCAAGGCATTACGATGCCTTATTGAAAGCATTGGAAGAAATGGATAGGGTAGATGCTGGATTGACGGAAGGACTCTCAGGGGATCTTTTGGCTATAGATATTCGTCAAGCACTTTTCCATTTGGGAGAAATTACCGGTGAGATTTCCAACGAAGACCTACTTGGAAATATATTTGCAAACTTTTGCATCGGAAAGTAATTTCATTATTACTTTAAAATTAACATTAGCACTAATTGTTCTTCGTACTTTTAAATGAAATGTAATTTTTAATTAGCATGCCCATTAAAAGATATCTAAGTATTTCTGCTCTTTTTCTTTGTACTATATTTTTGAACGCACAGGTACAATCTACACTTGAAATCTATGATCTAAAATCAAATACCCGTTCTGTTGTTCTTAGTGAACCAAATCATTTTGAAGCGCCAAACTGGAGTAAGGATGGGTCTTACCTTATCATTAATGGGGAGGGTAAGCTCTATAAAATTGATTTAGAAACTAAGAAAAAAATTCAAATCCCTACAGGTTCAATAGGCTTAGTAAATAACGATCATGGTATTTCTCCAGATGGCAAAACCCTCGCCATAAGTGGATTTGATAATTCCAAAATAGACATCGGATTCCCCATGAATGAACAATGGAAAAGATCACAAATATTTGTTTTACCTATAGATGGTGGAGAACCTACCTTAATAACAAAAAATAAAACCTCTTTTTGGCATGGATGGTCACCAGATGGAACAAAAATGGTCTATACTGCCAAAAGGCATTCTGAAGAATTTGATATTTATGAAATTGAGATAGAAAGTAAAAAGGAAACCCAATTGACTCACAAAAATGGCCATGATGATGGACCAGAATTTAGCAATGATGGAAAATATATTTATTATAATTCCATGGAAACTGGATCAATGGAGATTTGGAAAATGGAAAGTGATGGAACTAATAAGAAACAATTAACCAATGATAATCATTCCAATTGGTTTCCCCATCCCTCTCCAAAAAGGGACGTTTTGGTGTATTTGGCATTCATAGAAGATCTAGGAGAGAACCATCCTCCGATGAAGGAGGTTGCCCTTAAATTATTGGATTTACATTCAGGTACCATCACTACTTTGTTCACATTCACTGGTGGGCAGGGTACAATTAATGTGCCTAGTTGGTCTCCCACAGGAGACAAATTTGCATTTGTTTCGTATAAACAACTTTCTAAAAATTAAACTTGCCCTTGAATTTTTATATCTATAAGTTTATTTGAGGTTGATTATTTGGTAGTAATTAAAATAACCCCATTTGCACCTCTCGACCCATAGGCTGCGGTTGCCGAGCCATCTTTTAACACATCAATAGTTTTTAGGTCCCTTGGATTTAAATTCTTTAGAGGGGCGTTGTATGGTGAACCATTTAGTAGAATTAACGGATCGTTACTAGCCATTAAGCTACGGTTGCCTCTAATTTGAATTTTAATATCTCCATTATTTTCAATCACATTAACACCAGGGACAGTTTTCAGAAAGGAGGCAATGTCTAAGGTCTTTTCATTCTCTATTAAATTCTCATCGACTGAACTGCTAGAAATAGTACTTTCAGACCTTTTAATTTTCCCATAACCAGTATTAACATACTGTTCTTTATTTGTGTTATGAAGATCATATTCCAAGACCAAGCTAAGGCTATCATTGCCCTTAATGGCTACTTTTTGGGTCTTATAAAGAGATTTGAAAAAAATGAGCTTCCCTTTATTAGGAACTTCAATATTAAATTAGCCAAGAGAATCAGTGTAAACTGCAATTTGCTCTTTTGAATATTTTACCTCAACACCTACCAGCGGTTTATTGAAAACATTATTAACTACTCCTTTAATCACCGTTTGTCCTGTCAAATTTTGAATAGGAATAAAACAGAAAGCAAATAGTAAGTTATAACAAAGTTTCACCTTCATCTGTTTATAATAATTGGAGAAGTAATGAAGCAAAGTAATTCTTAAACAAAGCGTGTTAATCCAGAATTTTTAGCCAATTTAATATGCTTCAATCCAAGATCTTATGTCATAAGAAATTAATTGGCGCTTTTGCTTTTTTTGATGGATATGTTCTAATAACCTATTAATTTCTTTTCGCTCATTTGTCAATAAAGTCAAATCACCTTCTGAAGATGTGGTGAATTCTTTCTTACATTTTATGCAAATGTATTCCTTTACAGAGTTTGTTATCTCTTTTGTGACTTTATAATCATGACCGTTCACCGAACAGAGTAAATTATTCATTTTTTGCTATTAAGGTTATTCTAAAGGGATGCCGAAAAGCTACAAATAAATCTTGAATTCATTAAACAAAATGAGAAAAATTATCAGAAATCACTTTATTTAATTATCGAATTTAGGATTAGTAAATAATCCCATTTTTTTAATCTCTGTTATTAGGAGATTTATCGCTGCAATAAAGTTAGTTAATAACCTTGATTTTTATTACACATACACCGTTTAAATTCCTTCTTATTTGTAATATTAATATTGCTAATAACCTAAAATTCAGTTAACTTAGAAGACAACTAGAGAATTTTAGAGTAATGCTGATTTTTATACGAATTATTCATCTCTCCTTCTCAATGCTTTTTGTTTTTCAACTTTTTGGACAATCGACTACCAAAACAAATCTTGAATTAATAGACAAGGGCAAAAAAATAGATAATGTCATTGAATTTTCTATTTCAACTAACAACTATGCCCAAATGAAAAATACAGATGGCAACAGTATTTCCCTGAATTCGAAAATCTTGAAAATAAACAATGATTTTATTGTTCCAAAGGATATTCATACTAGAGGTCAAACCACACAATATTATAGGAGAAAAAGTTTAAGTTTTTCACTAGACTCAAAAGCTAAGATCATTCAAGGAGATGACACTCTAGGTATGAAAAAATTTGAGGCCATAAGTCTATCCATGGATAATTTCTATTATAGAAACCGTTTGGCTTTCGGGCTTCTAAAAAAATTGAATCTGTTTAATCTTTTTTATGCTTATGGAGATATTAAAATTAATGATGAACATGCTGGTGTCTATTTACTATTGCAGAGACCCCAAGATTGGGCCTTTAATATGAAAGATTCACCTATTTTAATTCGCCGAGGATATGACCATAAAATTGAAAAAATTAAAACTGATAAGAAAGTGGATAAAAGTGAAATAAAGGCATATAGAAAGACTTTTTCTGAAATTTATAAACTTCTAAATGACTTTGACGGTGAGAGGCTTTACCAAGAGCTATCCAAACTATTGGATATTGAAATGTACATGAAATGGTTAGCGTTTAATTATTTCTTTAAAAATGGTGATTATACAGATGAAGTTTTTTTCTATATAGACCCTACTGATGAAAAATTCAGGATTATTCCTTGGGATTATGACGATATTTTTTCTAATACTCCCCATGAAGGTAGAAAAGAAAAATATGATAAAATAGGGGACAAGTTTTTGTTTTCATCAGAAGATGAATTAGATCGGAAAATAGCGAATGACAATTTCTTATATGAACATTATCTGAAACAACTAAAAACCGTTGCGCTCCAACTTGATGAAAGTGTTTTAAAAGAGGTTTTTGAAAATACTTATGCAGAATTATACCCTTATTATTCCAATCCAGATATTATTTCCATGGCGCAGTACGATTCCCATCCAACAGTCTCTATTCCTCTCCTAAAAAAGTCTTTAGAAGAATCATATGCTTATTTGTTGATGTCGAGAACTGTAATATTGAATCAATTAAAAAATTAAAAAAATTCAATAGTCCAGACTAATTGACCCATTTTTCCAATTAATCACCTCTTTTTCAATTAGTTTATTAAAGACGTTCTTATGATTTTAATCATAAGAATTAGGAATTTATTGAGGTAATTTTAAATATTACAGATACAATGTTATGCCTATTTCAGATAAGATATTAGGCAGTCCAAAAGCCTTTTTGATTGAGATTGGAGAATTATCCCATTTCATCGGAAGGTTCTTTATTGAATTACCCAAAAGACCATTTGAGTTTAAAGAATTTTTGAGGCAGTGTTTCAACATAGGGAACAAGTCAGTTTTGTTGGTGGGTATTACCGGTTTTATTATTGGTTTGGTATTAACCCTTCAAACTAGACCAACCCTCTTAGAATTTGGTGCAGTTTCTTGGATGCCATCCATGGTTGGGATTTCAATTGTAAGAGAAATTGGCCCTATGATCATAGCCTTGGTGTGTGCAGGTAAAATAGGTTCGGGTATTGGTGCAGAGTTATGCTCGATGCGGGTAACTGAACAAATAGACGCAATGGAAGTTTCTGGTACAAATCCATTTAAATACTTAGTGGTTACTAGAGTTATGGCAACAACTTTAATGATTCCATTATTAGTAATATTCGGAGATGCGGTTGCTTTGTATGGATCATTTCTTGTTGAAAATCTAAAAGGCAATGTTTCATTTTATCTATTCTTTAACCAAGTATTTGGAGGTTTAGAATTTGGCGACTTAATACCTGCAACCATAAAGACTTTTTTCTTTGGATTTGCTATTGGAATAGTTGGAAGTTTTAAGGGATATTTTTGCAGTAAAGGAACTGCCGGAGTAGGTATAGCCGCTAATTCCGCAGTTGTATTTACGTCACTTCTCTTGTTTATAATAGATTTTATAGCAGTATTTGTTACGGATATATTCTATGATTTATGAAAACCCAAACGAACATAGGAGAAAAGAGATCAGATGACCAATCCAATCGAGAAGTAGTTCTTGAAATTAAAAATCTATATAAAAGCTTTGGAGATAACAAGGTACTTAATGGTTTCAATATGAAATTGTTTAAAGGAGAAAACCTTGTTATTATGGGAAAATCTGGATCCGGAAAATCTGTAATGATTAAATGCTTAATTGGGTTAATGCAGGCCGATAGCGGAGACATTTTTCTAATGGAAAAAAATTTGTCCAAAATGGGTCAAAACGAATTGAATACCATAAGAGCAGATATAGGATTTTTGTTTCAAGGAAGTGCTCTTTATGATTCAATGACCGTCAGGGAAAATTTAGAATTTCCTTTGAGGAGACATAGAAATCGTTTTGCAGAGAACGAGGATACTGAACAATTAGTAATTGATGCTTTGGAAGATGTTGGTTTGGCACATACGTTAGATTTAATGCCAGCAGAATTGTCGGGTGGAATGAAAAGACGGGTGGCTTTAGCAAGGACACTCATTTTGAAGCCAAAAATAATTCTTTACGACGAACCTACAACAGGTTTAGACCCTATTACAGCAAAAGAAATAATCCTGCTTATTGAAAAATTGCAGAAAAAATTTAATACTTCCTCACTAATAATTACGCACGATGTGGATTGCGCTAGGGTCATTTCTGATCGGATGATATTGCTAATTGATGGGCTAAATTATGTGGAAGGAACTTTTGATGAACTTGTAGCTAATAATGATCCTAAGGTGAAAGCATTTTTTAAACAGTAAAAGAAGGGTAATGAAAAAATCTAAATCACATGATCTCAAATTGGGATTTTTCGTAATACTAAGTACGGCCTTATTCGTAGTGGCGGTTTATTTAGTTGGTCAAAATAGAAATTTATTCACCAAAAGCTTCACTGTTAGTGCTTACTTCCAAAATATTAATGGCCTACAAAGAGGTAATAATGTAAGGTATTCCGGTATAGATATAGGTATGGTTCAAGGAATTGAAATGGTAAATGACTCAGTGATAAAAGTTACCATGAAAATTGATGAAAAAGTTGTCGAACACATCCATAAAAATGCTGTAGCTACAATTGGTTCAGATGGATTGGTAGGTAATGTCATTGTTAATATTATTCCAGGGGAAGGCTATGCCGAACAGATTGAAAATGGGGATGAAATTGAGTCATATAGTCGAATAGGTCCTGATGATATTTTGAATACATTAAATGCTACCAGTGATAACTTAGCCTTACTTATTTCTGGACTCAGAAAAATAACAGATAAGTTAAACTATGGTGAGGGCACGCTAGGTGTATTATTAAATGATACAACCATGGCATATGATTTAAAGGCTACAAGCAAAAATTTAAAACTAGCTAGTCATAGAGCAAATGATGCAATTTTAGAGCTAAATCAATTAATAGCATCATTGAAATCAAATACAGAAACCACTGTTGGGGTATTATTAAATGATACAATTTCTGGTAGAAATCTTAAATCTGCGTTTAGCAATTTAAATGATACAAGCGATAGATTGGAACAAATGTCCCTTTCCCTAAATAACTATCTAGATGAAATTGAATCGGCTAATGGCGCATTAAATTATATAACCAAGGATTCAAGCTTAGTTAATGAAATTAAATCGACTATTGAAAATGTAAATAGTGGCACCTCAAAATTTAACGAGAATATGGAGGCCTTAAAACATAATTTTTTGTTTAGGGGGTATTTTAAAAAGCTAGAAAAGAAAGAGAAGAAGCAAAAAGAGGAACAATTTAATTGAAGCAAATTTTATTCATATTAATCCTAATGATAGCTTATGGAGGTTTTTCCCAAAATTCTCCTAGGAATAGGAAACTGTTTCATTTTGATAATCGAGGAATAAAACCTGATTCTGTTGTGGTTCATATTGATTCTTTAACTACACAGCAACTGTTAAATAAAATGACTGTATGGGCTAAAACATCAAAAATAAAGGGCTGCAAAATTGAGGTGTTTTCTTCATTTATTGGAGAGGACATTACAATAAAAGGTAAGTGTAGGAATTTGATAAGATCCAAAAATAACTCAGGAATTAATCCCATAAAAACAGGAAAATTTACAATTGAGCTGAAAGTTGATTTTTGCTGTTATACATTTCAGCCACAATCTTTTAAATATAGTAATGGTCTGGGAGTGTTTAATAACATGAGTATAAAGGAAAACTCTATTTCCATCTTTAAGAATAATGGTGAAATTAGGGAAGGGTTCCAGTTATTTCCTAGCGCAATTCAAAATTTATTCAATATGGTTGAAGCTAGCCTTTATTATTATTTGAAAACAGGTGAACAGCTCGTTTTTAAATATTATTGATGTTCCAAAAATGGAAAAACTAATTTAATATATAACATGAAAACAATTATTAACCTTTTGATTCTTATTGCACTAGGAATTTTTTTAGATTCTTGTGCGACCGCTAAGATTTATGAAAGTCCAGACGCTCGTGATCTTGCAAGAAATGAAAACTTGATTGCCATTCTTCCTCCAATTGTAACAATTGAGGCAAAGAAAAATGTTGAGGCAGAAGCCATTAAAGAACAACAAATTAAGGAATCTTTGAATTTTCAAAAAGAAATGTATTCTTGGATTTTACAAAGGAAGATGGAAGGTAAAGTAGTTCAAGAAATAATGGATATTGAAACTACTAATGCAATTTTGAATAATGCTGGGTATCCTGAAAAAGTACTTCAACCTTATGAAATGTGTCAGTTATTAGGAGTAGATGCGACCTTAGGGTCTAATTACTCAATTACCAAACCTATGAGTACCGGTGCAGCAGTGGCCTTGGCAGTTGTTGGAGTTTTTGGTCCAACTAACCGAGTTTCTGCTTCATTAAATATTAAGGATTGTATGGCTAATAAAGAAATTTGGCATTACGAACATGAATTTTCTGGTTCATTAGGATCTAGTTCTCGATTATTGGTCGATGCCTTGATGCGTAACGCAAGCAAGAAAATGCCTTATGTTATTGAAGAGAAAGTTAAATAGAGCTTCCTAATATCTAATAAAAAACACTAGGAGAATTAATGCTTGTCATTAATTCTCCTAGTGTTAAAATTCATTTTAATGAGCGTCTAAATAAGACTAAACAATGATTTTGTTTCATGTTTAAAATAAATTCAAAATAGATTCAGTGTTTAGGAAATCGCAATTTCGTAAGATTGTATATAAATTAGAATTTCATTCAAAAAGATGCGTACATGATTGATCGGATCATACAATACAGTATCCGCCACAAATTAATTATTATCCTTTTTTCATTAGCAATTATAGCGTCCGGAATATATTCTCTGTTTAATATTCCAATTGGTGCTGTACCAGATATTACAAATAATCAAGTTCAAATAATTACCACTTCTAGGAATTTGGCTACTGAGGATGTAGAAAAATTTCTTACATATCCAGTTGAATTGGAAATGGCAAATCTTCCTGAAGTAAAGGAAATAAGATCTGTTTCAAAATTTGGTCTTTCGGTAGTTACTGTTGTATTTAACGACCGCATCGGTACATATTTACCAAGGCAACTTATTGCTGAAAAAATTAAATCCGCCCAAGAAAAAATACCCTCTGGTTTTGGTATACCCTTTATGGGGCCAATTTCAACAGGTTTAGGAGAAATTTATCAATATGTTATTGAGGTAGATTCAACAAGTAGAGATAAATATACTCTTACAGATATAAGAACGATACAGGATTGGTTGGTTAAAAGGCAATTATCGGGTATTCCTGGAGTGGTTGAAGTAAATACATGGGGTGGTTATCTTAAACAATATGAGGTGGCCGTAAATCCAGAAAAACTAAAAAGTCTTAATCTATCATTATCAGAAACTTTTGTTGCTTTAGAAAAAAACAACAGTGTTGCTGGTGGTGGATATATAGAAAAAACCAATCAAACTTATTTCATAAGGGGTGAAGGTCTAATTGGATCTAAGGAAGACATTGAAAATATTGTAATTGAAAGTAGGAACGGAATTCCTATCTATGTTAGAGATATTGCAACAGTAAGGTTTGGTCATGCTACCAGATTTGGGGCTATAACTGGAAATGGTGAAGGTGAAAAGGTTCTTGGCCAGGTAATGATGCTAAAGGATGCAAATTCCAAAGAAGTTATTGAAGCCGTTAAAGAAAGGGTTGAACAAATTCAAACCACATTACCAAAGGGAATTAGCATCAATGGATTTTTAGAACGAAGTGAGCTAATAGGCAAAACAACTGCAACAATTGCAGAAAATCTTATTCTCGGCTGTCTTATAGTAATCTTTGTTGTGATTCTTTTATTGGGGAATTTTAGATCTGGGATGGTTGTTGCTTCGGTTATACCATTGTGTCTTTTATTCGCACTTACATTAATGTACATTTTTGGCGTAGACGCCAACCTAATGAGTTTAGGTGCCATCGATTTCGGGATAATTATTGATGGTGCCGTCATTATTGTGGAGTTTATCGCTTTTAAGATTACTTCCGAACGAGAGAAAATTATAAGCCTCCCTAAATCTGACAAACAAAATTTAATTGATTCAATTACAAACTCTGGAGCGTCTAAAATGATGCACTCTGCCATTTTCGGTCAATTGATAATAATTATTGTGTTTATTCCAATATTGTCATTAGTTGGGGTAGAAGGTAAGATGTTTAAACCCATGGCATTGGTTTTTTGCTTCGCTCTTTTAGGTGCCATAGTTCTTTGTTTTACGTATGTCCCCGTAATGGCTTCTCTATTTATAAAGCCTACAGACCCTAATAAGAATACAATTTCCTCAAGATTAATTAAGTTTCTTGAAGATAAATACAAACCAACCATGGCCTGGGCTCTTAAAAGGAAAAGACTTGTTTTAGGTCTTGGATTCTCAATGCTACTATTATCAATTTTTCTTTTCAGCAGGATGGGAGGTGAATTTGTTCCAACTTTGGATGAGGGTGATTTTGTAATTCAACCCGTCTTCAAAACAGGAACATCGTTGAGTAAAACAGTGGAAAACATCACAAAAATTGAAAAGATTCTTAAAGAGTTCCCTGAAGTTGAACAAGTTGTAAGTAGAATAGGAGCGGCTGAAGTACCTACAGACCCAATGTCTATGGAGGAAAGTGATGTTATAATCAAATTAAAGCCAAAAAAGGAATGGAAAACAGCAAATGATAAAGATGAGTTAGCAGATCAATTTAAGAAAGCTTTATCCATTTTACCTGGGATAGATTATGAATTTACCCAACCTATTGAAATGCGATTTAATGAATTGATTACAGGAGTTAGGGCTGATTTGGCAATTAAAATTTTTGGTGAGAATTTGGATGTTCTCTATAAAAAGGCTGTTGAAATTGAAAAGGCCATCCAAAATATTGATGGTGCCTCTGATATAGTTGTAGAAAAAACAGTAGGATTACCCCAAATGTCTGTTACTTACAATAGGCAAAAAATAGCAAAACATGGATTAAATGTTCAAGATCTTAATGATATCATTTCCATGGGATTCGCAGGTAAAACTGCAGGGACTATTTTTGAAGGGGAAAAGCAATTCGATTTGGTGATTCGATATGATAAGGACCATCATAAGGACATACAAGATATAGAATGGGCATCAGTAAAACTGCCTAATGGAAGCCACATGCCCCTGAAAGAATTTGCAACAATCGAATATAATAGAGGGCCTGCCAAAATCTCAAGGGACAATACTAAGAGAAGAATTGTGGTAGGTGTTAATGTTAGAAATCGAGATTTGGAATCGGTCGTTAATGATGTTCAAAAAACAATTGAATCAAAAATTACGCTTCCTCCGGGCTATATTGTCGAATATGGCGGTCAATTTGAAAATTTGCGTACCGCAAAAAATCGATTAATGATTGCTGTTCCTGTAGCATTAATCCTAATTTTTATTTTACTCTACTTTGCATTTGATTCTATTAAAGATGCCCTAATTATATATAGCGCCATACCGATGGCCGCTGTGGGTGGAATTTTCTTGTTGTATTTGCGTGGAATGCCATTCAGTATTTCTGCTGGAGTTGGGTTTATAGCGTTGTTTGGGATTGCTGTATTAAATGGGATTGTACTAATCGAAGAATTTAAAGAACTTAAGTCCCATGGTATAAGGGACATTCATGATCGAATATTAATTGGTACAAAAAATAGACTTAGACCAGTTTTACTAACAGCTTCGGCAGCTGCATTAGGATTTTTGCCCATGGCTATATCCACCTCCGCAGGAGCAGAAGTACAAAAACCACTTGCTACAGTTGTAATTGGTGGACTAATTTCTGCAACTGCCTTAACCTTGATAGTTTTGCCGGTTCTTTATTCTCTTTTCGATAGAAAAGGGAAAAGGTCTGGATTTAAGTTTGCAAATAAGGGCCTAATTCTAACTCTGTTCCTAATATTGCCTATTATTTCACAAGCTCAACAACCAATTAATTTGGATCAGGCTATTGATATTGCTTTAGGAAATAACCGATCATTGAAAGCATCAAAAAAGAGATTGCTTCAAAGTGAGGAATTGATTAGTGGATATTTGGATATAAATAAAACTAATTTTTATTACTCAAAGGATCAAAACAATTTAGGTCCGAATCAAGAACCTTTAAACGTATGGGGTATTAATCAGTCCCTTGAATTTCCGACAGTTTATTCCAAAAAAAGAAAAATTCTTAAAACTAAAAGTGAAATTGTACTGCAGCAATATCGCTTAGACAGCCTCAATCTTAGAAAGAACGTTTCAGATGTTTATTTTGAAATGATTTATTGGCAACAGGTATATCATTCGTATAGTGAATTGGATAGTCTCTATAAACATTTTGCATATGGTGCCAAAAGGAAATTTGAAGAAGGTGAATCCAATTATTTGGAGCAACTTACAGCCGAAGCTAAATCTCAAGAGATTTTAATTCAACTTAAACAAGCAAGGGAAAATATCAGCAAGTTCAATCTAAAACTCAAAGAATTATTGCAAAGCGATTCAATCTTTGTTATTTCAGAGAACATATTACCAAAGCTGCAAGTTAAATTCTTGGAAACCGAAAGTCACCCCTTAATTAATTTTTATAAAGATCGAATTGATTTGGCAAACCACGAGCTATCTCTAAATAGGCAAGGATTTTTGCCAGATTTGAATTTTTCAGTTTTTCAGGGTGGAAATAATGGTTTAGGAAGTGATAAATTTTCGGGATTCGAAGTTGGAATTTCCCTGCCGATTTTTTTCTGGTCCCAAAAATCCAAAATTAATGCTGCTAGTATAGAAGCTGATGCTAGGAATTATGAAGCAGATAATTATGAAATTGCTCTTGAAACTAAATACGATGCACTATTAATGGACATTAAGCAAAAGGAGAAGGAATTAGCTTATTTTGAAAATAAGGGTGAAGACTTGTCAAAGAAATTACGGCTTCACGCCCAAGAAGCCTTTCGCAATGGAGAAATAGATTATTTGCAATACACCATGTTATTGGAAAATTCAACTTCTATAAAATTAAATTATTTAAAAGCTTTGTTAGGTTATAATCTAACCGTTTTAGAGGCAAATTATATTACTTATTAAGATGAGAAAATTGAGTTTTAAGACACCATATTTATTTAAAATATGTCTTCTTTTATTTGTTACTAATATTTATTTAAGTTCATGTAAAAATGCTTCTGAAGAAAATCTAGAATCTGAAATAAGTACTAATAATGACCTTAATACTTCTTATGAAATAACCACAGAACAATTCGAAGCTTCAGAAATGAAATTAGCAAAGCTGGAAATGCATGAATTTCACGAAGGTGTAAAAACTACCGGAATGTTTGATGTTCCTCCTCAAAATAAAGTATCAGTAAGTGTTTATTTTGGCGGCTATGTAAAGGATATTTTGCTTTTGCCGGGCGACAAGATAAGAAAAGGACAAAAGTTGTTTTCTCTTGAAAATCCTGATTATGTTGAAGTTCAACGTGAATTTTTGGAAGCTAGGGATCAACTTTCGTATTTAAAATCGGATTATGAACGACAAAAAAATCTTTCAGAAGAAAATGTAACTTCCCAAAAGAAGTTTTTGAAATCTGAAGCAGACTACAAGGTTACATTAGCTCATTTTGAATCTTTAAAAAAGAAACTTAACCTAATGAATATTAATCCAAATAACCTTACGGCAAGCAACATTTCTACCACTATTAATTTGTATGCACCCATGGATGGCTTTGTAACTGAAATATTTATTAGCAAGGGTAGTTATGTTCAGCCTTCTATTCCGGCTATGTCTATTGTTAATTTGGATCATATGCATTTAGAACTTAACATTTTTGAAAAAGATGTTGCTAAAGTTAAAGAGGAACAACTTATTGAATTTAATGTCCAAAATGATCCTAATAAAACCTATAGGGCAAAAGTTCATTTAGTCAACAAAGCTATTGATCCTACTAATAGAACGGTAAAGGTTCATGGACATTTGGAAGATGAGAAACATTTAGAAAAGTTTGCTCCAGGAATGTATATTGAGGCATCTATTTTTACTGATTCGGAGGAGAAATGGTCAATACCTCAAGAAGCGGTTGTTGAGTTAGAAGGAGATTATTTTGTTTTAGTCAGAGAACAGGTAAATGATATGTACATTTTTGAAAAAAGAAAAGTTCAGGTTGGTAAAACTAGCGGGGAATTCGTTGAAATAATTAATAGTTCTGATTTCAGAGGTAAGGAATTCTTAGTTAAAGGCGCATATGATATCTTGGTTGAGTAATCTTATGAATTAGTGCATTTCTGGCTCAACATGAATTGTAATGTGAGATATTTCAGGTATTTCTTCCTGAATTTTATCTTGTAGCTTATGTGCTAAAAAATGACCCTCATCAACCGTTATAGTGCCATCAACCATTGCATGTAGTTCCACTAAATATTTCATCCCCGCTTTTCTAACGAAACATTTTTCCGTTCCTAAAATACCTTCAACCTCAGTGGCGACTTTACGTATATCTTCTACCAAATCATCGTGCAGGTGTTCATCCATAATTTCTCCAAGAGCTGGCCTAAAAATTAGATAGGAGTTATAAAGAATAAAGCCAGAGGCAAATAAGGCAGCCCAATCATCTGCATTCTCAAATCCTTCACCAAATACAACTGCAATAGAAATTCCAATGAATGCAGTTACTGAAGTAATAGCATCACTACGATGGTGCCATGCATCAGCTCTTAGTGATGAACTATTAATCTGCTTGCTTTTATGAATGACATATCTATAGGAAGCTTCCTTCCAAAGTATGATAACAGCAAGAACTATTAAAGTCCATGATTCAGGAGATTTATGTGGTGTTCTTATGTGGACAACACTTTCATAAGCTATAATTGTTGCTGACGTTACTAGAAATGCAACAACAAGAAACGTAACCAAGGGTTCAATCCTTGTATGACCAAAGGGATGGTTTTCATCTGGAGGCTTTTGGGCATATTTAAAACCGAGTAGCACAAAAAATGATGAGAAGATGTCAGTCATAGACTCAATTCCATCTGCAATTAACGCATAAGAATTTCCTATGAACCCTGAAACCAATTTAATCCCAGCCAATAGTGTATTACCTATTATGCTAAAATAGGTCGCTTTTATGGCTGATTTCTCATTCTCTATTAAGCTATCGCGAATTTTCACTCGATAAAATATAAATTGGAAGTTAATTCGGCTTTTCTGGACCAAATTCCACTACAGCTAACAAAAGTCTGTATTTTCATGAAATTAACATAGGTATATGTATTCAAATTGTAAATACTTAAGTGAAGACAAATTATAAGGTTAATTAAATAAAATAATTCCATAAAAAAAGCCTCTGTTAATTCTCCCTTAAACAGAGGCACCTAGTAGGATTTTTTGCTTGATAATTAATAACTAACCAAATAAGATTAAAATAATCTATGAATTTGATAAATCGAATTTAGCTAACTTATTGCTAATCAATTAACACTACTGAAATTATTTGTAACAATTTTCAATCTTTATTAAATTTTATAAGATTGAATAGCAATTTCTATATTTTTAGAACCTAGAGTATTTTAGAATCTACTAATGATTAAACGGGTATTATATATTCTGTGTCTTCTTCTTATTCATATTTCGGTATATGGTCAATTTACCCCATATTTTAAGAATTATGAATTATCAGACTATAATGGAGCTAACCAAAATTGGGACGTTTGCATCGCAGAGGATGGTATGGTCTATGTCGCTAATCATAGGGGGCTACTAACCTATGATGGCTTAGTTTGGAAGTTGCACGAATTACCTAATAAAACAATTATTCGCTCTGTTTTCTCAATAGGTCCACGGATTTATACCGGCTCCTTTGAGGAGTTTGGTTTTTGGGAAAAAGATGAATATGGCGACTTAAAATACACCTCCTTGAAAGATCGGTTTGAGCAAAATATTCCCAATAATGAGGAGTTTTGGCAAATCTTAAGTTTTGGTGATAAAATTGTTTTTAAATCCTATTCCAATCTTTACATATATAATGGGGACAGTATAAAAAGGTTCGTTCCAAGCTCATCCGTTATGTATATAACCATTATTGATAATGAAATTCTTGTTGCGACACTAAATGCTGGTATTTACAAATTTGATGGTCTTGGGTTCTCTAGATACTTCAATCACCCAAGTCTTGTTGATACTAGGGTAATGGGAATAACAGAATCAAAGGACGGTGTAATTATTTCCACAGCACTGAAGGGTTCATTTAAAATTAGCGGAAAGAACTTAATCGCTTTAAACCGGCCTATTGACAAGCTAATCAAGGAACACCAATTAAATAGACTTACTCAATTAAATGATGGGAGACAAGTTTATGGAACAATTAAAAATGGATGTTTTATTACAGATCAAGATGGAACTGTTATTAGCCATCTAAGTAAGTCTGAAGGGTTGGTAAATAATACTGTTCTAGGATTAAGTACGAATGATGAAAATCTGTGGCTCGCCCTTGACAATGGCTTAGCCAAAGTTAGTTTAGATGAAAACTATCAATTTTATAATGATATATCAGGAAAACTTGGGGCCGTTTATGACGTAATTTTTTATAATGGCACTTATTACATAGGTAGCAATACTGGACTATTTTATTTAAATAAAAACAGGGAATTAGAATTTGTTGAAGGAACAAATGGCCAAATTTGGGATTTGAGGATTATCGATGGTCAATTATTTTGCGGTCATAATGTTGGGACATTTATAGTTGAAAATGAAGCCATTGAGTGGATTTCTAGTTATACTGGAGGTTGGACATTAAAGAAAATTCCCGAAAAACCAGATTCTTATATACAGGGAACCTATGCTGGTGTAGTAAGGTTTTCTAATTTGGAGAATAGCAACTGGAATGTGAAGCATTTAGGTAGGACCTATATGCCTATAAAATATTTGGAGTTTGAAAATCAGCATACCCTTTGGGCGGCAAATGCCTATAAGGGGCTTTATAAATTCAATATTTCTGATAATTTAGATACTATCACTAATATTGAAAGTTACGACAATAAGGGACTTTATTCTCAGTATAATGTAAGGATATATAAAATAAAAGGTGAAGTATGTTTTAAAACCAATGAAGGTTGGCAACAATATGGTGCATTACAAGACTCCATAATTCCTTTCCCGTTGCTTGACAAAAAAATAGGAAAGGACGCTTACATTATTTCAGAATTTGATGAGGACGAACTGGTTATAAAATCTGAAGATAAAAGCATTAAGTTTATTTCTTTCGAAAATTCTTCTTCACCGGTAACCATATCTAGCACTTTTTTTGAGAATCGATTAATTGATGGAGATGAGAAGGTTGTGAAAATTAAGGATTCAATTTATGCATTAAATCTTAACAATGGATTTGTACTTATCGATCGATCTAAACCAATTGCCATAGGTGATGTTTCCAAACCCATATTAAATACCATATCAATTAATTATGAACCGGTTAAATTAGATGATTGGAGTGACAATTTTTTGAATATTGATTATGGAAATGATGTAGTTATAACAGCCTCCGCTTCAAAAAATGATAATTATAGCTTAGAATACTCGATAACAGATGGTACTGATAAATGGGTTATTGTACCATCGAATACCATCGAATTAAAAAATCTCAAATCTGGTAAATACAATCTAATCTTAAGAACAAGGAATGAATTTGGGGAGGCCTCGGACTCTTCCGTTATTAAAATAAATGTATCTCCACCATGGTATAATGACACGCCTGGTTACGTTCTGTTCTTTTCTCTAATGGTTGTTATGATTTTGATTTTTTATTGGATGCACAAGCGAAAAATTGCAAAAGAACAGAGTTTGCTCCAAGCAAAAATGATGAAAGAGCAAGAGGAATTATTAAGGGAAAAGGCAATTGAAAATGAAAAACAAATTGTACTTGTTAAAAATCAATCGCTTAAGAACGAACTAAAATTAAAAACCAAACAGTTAGCTAATAGTGCAATGGCTTTAGCTAAGAAGAATGAGACTTTAATTGGGTTAAAAAAAGATTTAGTGCAGAGTAAAGAGCAATTCAACAATTATTATTCCTTTAAAAATATTATAAAGAAAGTTGACCATTCTATTACCCATAGAGATGAATGGGAATTGTTTGAAGAAAATTTTAACCAGGTGCATGAAGAGTTTTTCACCAATTTAAAAGAGAAACATCCCAATTTAAACCCAAAAGATTTAAGAATGTGCGCCTACATCAAAATGGGGTTAAGCACCAAAAAAATTGCACCTTTATTAAATATTTCCGTAAGAGGTGTTGAAACACATCGTTACAGATTGAAGAAGAAGCTAAACCTAGATAATGGCAAAAAAATAGGAGGATATTTGCGATCTCTCTAAAAATTGAAGTATAATAATCGTTTTTTCTTAAATGAAGACTACTTCAAAACTACGTCAATTGCAATCTTAACATTTTAATTTCTTAATTTTTTCTAAATTTAAAGTACGTCATACTTGATTTTTTAACTCATTTTTAAGTATGAAGTAATCAAAGCGTATCCCGATTTTTATTCTCGACTCGGATAGAGATTAATTTAGACGAAACTAACAATTCAATTTTTTAGGCATGAATGTCAAGAAGTACTTATTACTGGTATTCCTACTTCTCGGAATTACCGGATTTTCTCAAGAACGAACAATAACAGGAACAGTAACAGGGGCAGACGATGGGATGCCTTTGCCTGGGGTGAATGTATTAATTCAAGGTTCCACTAGAGGTACAACTACAGATTTTGATGGAAATTATTCCATTGAAGTATCCACTGGTGAAATTCTTGAGTTTAGTTATGTGGGGTTTATAACTCAAAACATTACAATTACAAGTCAGAATCAACTTGATGTTGTACTACAAACGGATGTACAAAGTTTAGATGAGGTAGTGGTAATTGGTTATGGTACCGCACAGAAACGTGATTTAACTGGTTCAATTGTAAAAGTTGATGGTGATGTGGTGGCAGATAAGCCTGCAACCAATCCAGTTGCTTCACTTCAAGGTAGAGTATCCGGACTATCAGTTGTTAACTCTGGTAGGTTAGGCCAAGAACCTGATATAAGAATTAGAGGTACAAGCAGTAGGTATAATACCAAGCCGTTGTTTGTAGTAGACGGAATTTTCGCAGATGATATAAGTTTTGTAAATCCAAACGATATAGAATCTATAGAGGTTTTAAAGGATGCATCATCATTAGCGATTTTTGGTGTTAAAGGTGCGAATGGGGTAATTATCGTAACTACAAAACAGGCCAAAGCGGGCAAATTAACAGTTAATTTAAACACCTCCATTGGTATAAAAAATATAGTTGGGGAACCAGATATGGCAGATGCAGCTTTATTTACCGAATTATATAATGAACGTTTAAGTAATGAAGGTTTATCCCCATTTGGATATTATGATTTGTTTACTGGAGATACTGATTGGGTTGATACAATAAGCAACGAATCTGCTATTATACAGATTAACAACGTTAGTATCCAAAGTGCGACAGAGAAAAACAAAATATCCTTCGGGATGGGGTATAGATTTGAAGAAGGCTTAATTAAGAATGAGAATTTTAGAAGGTTCACGGTTAACATCAATGATGAATTCAAAATTAATGACAATATAAAGGTTGGCGTAACATTTAAAGGGCTAAAAGATAAATTACCAAATCAAGGAAGTTTCTCCTCATCTCTTAATGCTACTCCCATAGTAGATCCAATTCATAGGGATTCACGTGAAGAGTACGATGGGTTATATAACCAGTTACCACTTGAAATAGGAGGTGCCCAAATAGGCAATCCATTATTAGTAGCTAATGTTACTAAAAACAAGGCAATTTCAGAACGGTACCAATTTGTAGGTAGCATGTTTGCAGAAATTAATTTTTGGAAGAACTTTACTTTCAGAGCTAATTTCTATGGAGATTATGCATCTGGCAAATCCAGAAACTATACTCCAATTGTACCGATTTATGTGTCTGAAACGGATGAAATAGATAATTTTAATGGAACTCAGTTAACAAGGGTATCACAATCCACTTATAACAACATTAATTTCCAACAGGAATATTTACTGTCATATAAGCGTGATTTCGATTTACATGGTGTTACAGCAACTTTAGGTTATACTACAACAGAAAATAAAGTAGAGTCTATTTCTGGAAGTGTTCAACACGATCCAAGTGTAGGTCGCATACCAGATGATCCTAGATTTTGGTATGTTGGAGTATTTCCATACGGAGATCCAACCTCTAGAACCTCTAGTTCTGGGCAATTTGATAGAGCTACCACCTCTATTTTGGGTAGGGTTTTATATAATTATGATGGCAAGTATTTAATAAATGCTTCCTATCGTAATGATGCAACTTCTCAATTAGCACCAGATAACCGTAACCAAGATTTTTGGTCGGTAGGTGCCGGCTGGGTTATGTCTAGAGAATCCTTTTTGGAAGATGTTGAATCCTTAAACCTACTAAAATTGAAAGGTTCTATAGGTCAATTAGGAAATCAATATGTTCCTGTTAATTACCCATTTTATCCTGGTGTAAATGAAGGTGCAACGGCAGTTTTCGGCGAAAATGTTATACCTGGGTATGTACAAAGATTTGAAGAGAATCCGGATTTGCAATGGGAAACTGTAAGACTTTGGGAAGCAGGTTTTGAATCTCAATGGTTCAATAACCGTCTTACATTCAACGCTAATTACTATAATAGACTTACAGAAAACTTATTGGTTTTTGTGGATATAGGAACAGCACAGTTTTTTGATAACTCAGGAGAAATTGAAAATAATGGATTTGAGTTGGAGCTGGATTGGTCTAATACAAGTGAATCGGGTGATTTTAACTATTCAATTGGTGGAAATTTAACCACAATTAACAATGAAGTTTTATCAACTCGGGAGGATGCAGCAATCTTCGCAGGAGCTGCCTCAAGAACAATTACTGGACAACCTATTGGTCATTTTTATGGATATATTGTTGAAGGATTATACCAATCTAATGCCCATATAGCTGAGTCGCCGGTTAGTACCTTGGGTAATTATGGGCCTGGTGATTTCAGATATAAGGACGTAAACGGAGATAACCAGATAACTCCAGCGGATAGGACCGTTATTGGAAATCCAACTCCTGATTTTACTTATGGTTTTTATACAAACTTTGAATACAAAAGATTCTTTTTGAATGTTGATTTTCAAGGTGTATATGGCAATGAAATTTATAGGAACTGGGGTAACGGAAATTCCTTCGCACAGTTTAACTATAGAGCAGACAGAGCAAATAGATGGACGCAATCAGGGAGTTCAAATTGGGAACCTCGTCTATACGATGCGTCAGAATATAATAGGTTGCCATCAACTTACATGATTGAAGATGGAAGCTACATTAGAATTCGAAACCTTCAATTTGGTTACAATTTTAATCCTGATAAATTCAGTGTTTTGGGTATACAACAGATGAAGTTGTTTGCTAATATTCAGAATTTATATACATGGAAACATAATTCAGGATTTTCGCCAGAGGCAGGTGGATCACCAATCGCATTCGGAATTGATGGAGGTGGTTATCCTGTACCTGTGATTTCATCATTAGGCTTTGTCGTAACCTTTTAAAAAAATAGAGATGAACAAGATAAATTTTAACAAAATAGTTTTAATAACTCTCTTTGGGCTCTTTCCTTTTATATCGTGCAACGACGACTTTTTGGACAGATTGCCATTAGGTGAGGTAGCCAACCCAGAAGAATTGGGAGTTGGTGGACAAGAAACTGCCGTATTCGGTATTTATTCATTGATGAGATCAACGGGGGTAGGCCAATGGCAACGTTATTGGTTTGGAAGTATTCGTTCCGATGATGCGGCAAAGGGTAGTACTTCAGGGGATTCTGCTGCGAATGGTACAGCTTTTAATGACTTTGATTATGTTGCTACAAATGGTTTAAGCACCAGTTGGTGGAACGGACATTATACCATCATTTTTGCATGTAATGAAGTTATTAATACATTAAATGAAACTGGTGCAACTGATCCTGGAAGCTTAATTAATGAATCTGAGGCCAAGGTCATTAGAGCCTGGATGTATTTTGAATTGAGAAGAGACTATGGTGAAGTTCCAATTATTACTGCGACCATTGATAATCCGGAAGATGCTATTGCCGCCAAGTCTCCGGTCACTGCAATTGACCAATTGATAGAAGAGGATTTAAAATTTGCTGCTCAATATCTTCCTTTAGTATGGGAGGCATTTCCTGGAAGAGCCACTTCTGGATTTGCAAATTCTTTGTTGGCCAAATTATACTTATACCAAGGACAATGGCAAAAGGCGTATGACAAAGCAGTGGAGGTTATAGATACAGGTGTTTACCAACTAGATCCAGATTTAGTGAATTTGTTTGAAATAGGAGGTGACAACGGTGTTGAATCAATTTTTGAAATTCAACAATTGGTTACTGACAACCAAAATTATGCAGACAATTATTATGTTTCCCAAGGAGTTAGGGGAACTGGTGTTTGGAATTTAGGTTGGGGATTTAATGTTCCTACTCAGGATTTGGTTGATACGTTTGAAAATGGTGATAGAAGAAAAGCAAATACAATTTTAGAATCAGGTGAAGATGATGGTGGATTCGGTAGTGGAACCTTGCCCGAATCGCCACCGTTGGCACAACCCTATTGGAATAAAAAGGCATATACTAAACTTGCAGTTAGAACCCAGTTTAGCATGAACGGAAATCGCTGGGAGAATATAAAAATTGTGAGATATGCCGACGTTATTCTAATGGCAGCTGAGGCGGCCAATGAATTAGGGATGATGAGTGAAGCCGCATTTTATCTTAATCAGATACGGACAAGGGCAGGTTTAGGAAACACTTCAGCGGCGGATCAATCTGAGATGAGAGTTGCTATCAAACATGAAAGACGTGTGGAATTTGCTTTGGAAGAGTATAGATTTTACGATTTAGTAAGATGGGGGGATGCTAGTACAGTATTAGCACCCTTAGGTTACGAGCCAAGAAATGCCCTTTTTCCTATTCCTCAAGAGGCTATAGATCAATCGGGTGGTGTATTAGTACAGAATCCAGATTATTAAAATTTAAAATCAAATTCCAATGAGAATGAAAAATATAAATTTGTTTCAATATACAACCGCATTAGTCTTCACAATTTTCTTTGTTGTGACGGGTTGTCAAAATTTCGATGAACCACCTTTTGGAGATTTTCCATTAGATGGCCCCGAAATCACTCTAACATTTCCGAATCCGAATGGTTCAACTATTATAAGGTCGGTGGAACCTATTACCTCAATAATTATGGATTTTTCAGTATCAGATGATATTGCTATATCGAATATCATTGTACAGTTTGACGGAACTGAAATAGCAAATATGAGTGAATTTACTGATCCAAAAATGGTGGACATAGATGATTTGTTATATGACAATGTAAATACTGGAAGCCATACAGTTACAATAACAGCGATAGATTCAGACGGGAATGAGGACATTGTAACAACAACCTTTATAAAGGAAGATACTCCTCCTTATAATCCACTATTTGGAGAGATCTTCTATATGAGTTTTGAGGATACTTATACCGACTTAGTTTCCAATACGGACGCTACATCGGTAGGTTCACCTACTTTTGGAGAGGGTAAAATTGGCCAGGCCTATGATGGTGCTGCTGATTCTAGATTAGAATTCCCTTCTGAAGGATTAGCTCAAGGCACAAGTTTCAGTACAACTTTTTGGCTAAAAATTGATCCATCTGATGGTAGGTCTGGTATAATAAATATATCAACACCAACCCCTGCTGGACCAGCAGATAAATCGAGTGGATTTGGTTTAATAAGAGAAGGGGGAGCTGATTCTCAAAGATTTATTCTATTGGCAGGCAATGGTTCAGGTACGACTTGGGTTAACCCTGGAGCTCCTGCCACAATAGATCCTACCTTAAATCAATGGGTACATTTTGGGATTACCTTCTCAGATAGTAAAGCATCTTTGTATATGGATGGTAAATTGGTGGGTCAAAGTGATTTTACTGGTATTGATTGGACTGGAGTTGGAGATTTGGTAATTATGTCTGGTGATCCAAACTTTAATGGATGGAATCACAAAACCGAGAAAGGTCTTATGGATGAATTGAGAATTTATGATAGAACACTTTCTGAAAGTGACATCCAAACTATAATGGTTAAAGAGCAAGCCGCCTTTTATATGAATTTTGATGATACTTATATGGACCTTGTTTCTAATACTGATGCTACTATAGTTGGTTCCCCGTCTTTTGATGATGGTGTTTTTGGTAAAGCATATAAAGGTGCTGCTGATTCACGATTGGAATTTCCTTCAGAAGGACTGGCACAAGGAACTAGCTTTAGTACAACCTTCTGGTTAAAAATTGATCCATCTGATGGTAGGTCTGGTATAATAAATATATCAACACCAACCCCTGCTGGACCAGCAGATAAATCGAGTGGATTTGGTTTAATAAGAGAAGGGGGGGCTGATTCTCAGAGATTTATTCTATTGGCAGGCAATGGTTCAGGTACAACTTGGGTTAACCCTGGAGCTCCAGCCACAATAGATCCAACCCTAAATCAATGGGTACATTTTGGTATTACATTCTCAGATAGTAAAGCCACTTTATATATGGATGGTGAATTGGTAGGTCAGAGTGATTTTACTGGTATAGATTGGACAGGCGTTGGTGATTTGGTCATTATGTCTGGCGATCCAAACTTTAATGGATGGAATCACAAAACCGAGAAAGGTCTTATGGATGACTTGTATATTTTCCATAAAACTTTAACCCAAGAAGAAATCCGGTCCATGGTTAATGATTAAGGATAAAGTTAAAGACGCATACTAAATAATAGTTTGGTATTATTCAAAAAATAGCCTTCTCACTAAATTTTTGTTTGGTGAGAAGGTTCTTAAAAATCCATTTTAATAAAATAATTATCATGCGCAGTTTAAGATTTTTATATACTGCAGTCTATCTTTTACTCCTAATTTTTGTAGCCTGTAAGAATGAAAAGAACGATCTTTCAACAGATCAGGTAGAGGTTCAAAATGATTACCGACAATTATCTGATGAATCTTTGTTGGATACCATCCAGTTCCAAACCTTCAATTATTTTTGGGAGGGTGCTGAACCCAACTCTGGTATGGCTAGAGAGCGTCTTCATATGGATAATGTATATCCGACATCCCCAAAAAATACAGTGACGATTGGTGGTTCTGGATTCGGAGTTATGGCAATTATTGTTGGTATTGATAGAGGATTTATAACAAGGGAAGAAGGTTTAAATAGATTATTAAAAATAGCCGAATTTTTAGAAGAAGCTGATCGTTTCCATGGTGCCTGGCCACATTGGCTTAATGGAGAAACTGGTAAAGTGGTTCCTTTTAGTAAAAAGGATACTGGTGGAGACTTGGTTGAAACTGCATTTTTAATTGAAGGTTTGCTTGCCGTTTCAGAATACTTTAAAAATGGCAATGAAAAAGAACAAGAATTAGTTTCTAAAATAGAGAAACTATGGAAGGATGTCGAATGGAATTGGTATACAAAGGGTGGTGAAAATGTACTTTATTGGCATTGGTCTCCTACAGATAATTGGGATATGAATTTTCCGGTTGGTGGATATAATGAATGTCTCATAATGTATATTTTGGCGGCTTCTTCACCAACCCATCCTATAAAAAAGGAAGTCTATGAAAAAGGTTGGGCCTTGGGTGGAAATATTGTTTCCAAGGATTCAATGTATAATATGCCATTGGTATTAAATTATTATGAGCATAATGATAGTCCCATTGGTCCACTTTTTTGGGCTCATTACTCTTACGTCGGCCTAGACCCCAACGGATTGAAGGATGAGTATGCCGATTATGAAGTATTAACTAGAAACCATGCAAAAATTCATCATGCATACGCTGTAGAAAACCCTAAAAATTTTGAGGGATATGGTGATAGTCTTTGGGGACTTACCTCATCTTATTCTATAAATGGTTATGCTGGCCATAGGCCAGGCAATGATTTAGGTGTTATTGCACCTACAGCCGCTTTATCCTCATTTCCATATACACCAAATGAAAGTATGAAAATGCTAAAACATCTATATGCCAAGCATGATTCATTAATTGGAAAGTATGGCCCTTATGATGCTTTTAGTTTACAGGATGATTGGTATTTGCCAAGATATTTGGCAATTGATCAAGGGCCTATCCCTGTTATGATTGAAAATTATCGATCTGGTCTATTATGGAAATTATTTATGCAGAATAAAGATGTACAGAATGGTCTTAAAAAGTTAAAGTTTTCCTCTCCCCATATAGATTAACCTATGTTATCCAAACCTTTTACATTTTTAATTTTTTTATGTCTATTAATAGCTTCAATTTCCTGCAGTAGTAGCGACAGTCCTGAAAAGGAACCCCCTATAGTAGAAAATCCAGGTGGGGGTGGTGATGGAGGCAATACCATTGACCCATTAACTGATGAAGAGATGATGGATTTGGTACAGTCAGAAACGTTTAAATATTTTTGGGATTTTGCTCAATCTAGTTCTGGGGCCGCCAGAGAACGTTACCATCCTACAAATCCAACTTTAAACCAAGAGGTTGTTACAATTGGAGGTACTGGATTTGGGTTAATGGCCATTTTGGTTGGCATTGAGCGCGGATATATTTCAAGGTCAGAAGCTGTTACAAGACTTCAAAAGATTACCGACTTTTTAGAAACCTCTGATCGCTTTCATGGGGCTTGGCCGCATTGGCTTAATGGTAATAGCGGAAATGTACTTCCGTTTAGTGAAAAAGATAATGGCGGTGATTTGGTTGAAACTGCATTTTTGGTTCAAGGTTTAATATGTGTTTATGAATATTTTAAAGAGGGTAGCGATCAAGAAAAAGTATTGGCTAATAAAGCTGATAATTTATGGAAAGGTGTTGAATGGAGCTGGTATACCAATAATGAAGAGGTTTTGCATTGGCATTGGAGTCCAAATTATAATTTTGATATAAATTTTGAACTTAGAGGGTATAATGAAGTTTTAATAACTTACATACTTGCCGCTGCATCTCCAAATTATTCAATTACATCAGATGTTTACTTCAAAGGTTGGGCAAGAGGAGGAAATATTATTTCTAGCAATACCCAATATGGGTACCCTTTGATTTTGAAGCATAATGGATCAGAGACTTATGGGGGACCTTTATTTTGGGCTCATTATTCATATTTGGGGTTAGATCCTAGAAACTTGAAAGATCAATTTGCCAATTTTTGGAATGTAAATTCCTACCACACAAATATTAATTATCAATACTGTGTTGCAAATCCAGGCAATTTTGAAGATTATGGACCCGATTGTTGGGGTTTAACAGCAAGCTATAGTAGAAACACTGATGGTTCTTTTGGTTATCATGCGCATAGGCCAGGAGATGACAAAGGTGTAATTTCCCCAACTGCTGCAATTAGCTCTATTCCGTACACTCCTCAAAAATCATTGGCCGCAATGCACTATTTTTATCAAAACAAAGATAAATTATTGGGACCTGCTGGATTTTTTGATGCTTTTAGTCCTGAAAATAATTATTGGGTTGCTAACGCTTATTTGGCTATAGATCAAGGCCCCCAAATTATTATGATTGAAAATCATAGAACCGCATTGTTATGGAATTTATTTATGCAGAATGAGGATGTGAAAAAAGGATTAGACAAACTTGGTTTTACCTATTAAATATGAATGACTTACATAAAATATTAAAGGGAATACTAATAACCGTTTTTTTTGCTTCACAGTTTATCTGTGGTCAAAATACGGAACTGTTTTTGAAGGAACAATTTATTCAGGGTAATGACACTTTAAACTATCGAATACTTTTTCCAAAGAATTTTGATCAATCCAAAAAATATCCAATGATGTTGTTTTTACACGGTGCGGGCGAGCGTGGTTCAAATAATGAATCTCAGTTGGTACATGGAAGTAAGATATTCCTAGATGAGCAAAACAGGAATTCCTTTCCAGCAATTGTCGTATTTCCTCAATGCCCAAAAATGGATTATTGGGCCCAAGTTGATGTAAATAGGGATGTCCAACCATTTACTTTCGATTACAATTTAGATAAAGGACCTACTAGGAGCTTAAAACTTGTTATGGATTTGGTAAACAGTTTTGCAAGTAAAGCTTTTGTAGATACTTCTAAAATGTTTGTTGGTGGTTTATCTATGGGGGGGATGGGAACTTATGAAATCCTTTTCCGCATGCCTGAAACCTTTGCCGCAGCATTTGCAATTTGTGGGGGAGGAGACCCAATAGGTGCGGAAAAATATGCCAATAAAACAAATTTATGGATCTTTCACGGTTCAATTGATGATATAGTAGCCCCCCAATTATCTTTAAATATGGCTAAATCCATTTTGGATAACGGAGGAAATCCTAATATTACCTTTTACGCTAAGGATAATCATAATAGTTGGGATTCAGCTTTCGCAGAACCTAATTTAATTCCTTGGCTTTTTTCAAATTCAAAATAACATGAAATTCAACAGTTTTCGATTATTTATTGCTTTAGTAATTGTTTCATTTTTAGTTACAAATTGTGAGTCTAAACAATCTTTGGATAATGGTGATAATGCCAATTTAGCCATAGACCAAAAGGTTGACTCTATTATAAATTTAATGACCTTACAAGAAAAATTGGGACAATTAAATTTACCTTCTTCTGGTGATATTACAACAGGTCAGGCAAAAAGTTCAAATATTGCTAAGAATATTGAACAGGGCAAAGTTGGTGGTCTCTTCAATATAAAAGGTGTCGAAAAAATTCGTGAGGTTCAACGTATAGCAGTTGAAAACAGTCGTTTAAAAATTCCACTACTTTTTGGTATGGATGTCATTCATGGGTATGAAACTACATTTCCCATACCATTGGGTTTAGCCGCAAGTTGGGATACCGAAATGATTAAAAAAACGGCACAAATGGCAGCAAAGGAAGCTAGTGCGGATGGAATAAATTGGACGTACTCTCCTATGGTTGATATTTCTAGAGATCCAAGATGGGGAAGAATTTCAGAAGGTTCAGGAGAAGATGTTTACTTAGGAAGTGCAATAGCAAAGGCAATGGTGGAAGGTTATCAAGGAACCGATTTAACTCACCCGGAAACCATCTTGGCATGTGTAAAGCATTTTGCCCTATACGGTGCGGCAGAGGCTGGTAGAGATTATAATACGGTCGATATGAGTCGTATTCGTATGTTTAATGAGTATTTACCACCTTATAAAGCTGCTGTTGATGCAGGTGTGGCATCTGTAATGGCATCATTTAACGAAATTGATGGTGTTCCTGCAACTGGTAATAGATGGTTGTTAACAGAGCTTCTGAGGGATCAATGGGGTTTTAATGGTTTTGTTGTTTCAGATTATACAGGAATAAATGAAATGATAGCTCATGGAATGGGCGATTTACAAGCAGTATCAGCTCTAGCTTTACATGCCGGGACAGATATGGATATGGTAGGTGAAGGTTTTTTAACTACCCTAGAAAAATCGCTAAATGAAGGTAAAATTTCTATTGATGAAATTAACCTGGCCGTTAAAAGAATTTTGAAAGCCAAATACCAATTAGGTCTATTTGAAGACCCTTATAAATATTGTAATCTACAAAGAGCCGAAAATGATGTTTTTACCTATGAGAATAGAGTTTTTTCTAGGCAGGTAGGTGCAGAATCTATGGTTTTATTAAAAAATGAGAATAATTTATTGCCACTAAAAAAGCAAGGTACAATAGCTCTTATCGGCCCATTATCAAATACACCGGTAAATATGGCCGGAACATGGAGTGTTGCTACTAACCAAGGGCAATCTATTTCATTTCTAGATGGTTTGAAAACTGTTGTAGGAAATAATGCCAACATTTTACATGCACAGGGAAGTAACGTTGATTATGATTCACAATATCAGGCACATGTTACTATGTTCGGCAAAGAGATCGCAAGAACTAAATCTGATAAAGAATTGTTGGCGGAAGCCATCGAAGTAGCAAAAAAGGCTGATGTTATTATCGCCGCTATTGGGGAAACCGCGGAACTAAGTGGTGAAAGTAGCAGTGTAACGAACCTTCAAATTCCACAAACCCAAAAAGATCTATTAAAGGAATTGCTGAAAACCGGAAAACCTGTCGTGTTAACTTTATTTACTGGCCGTCCATTGGCAATAACATTTGAAAATGAAAATGTACCCGCCATATTAAATGTTTGGTTTCCTGGAAGTATGGCCGGTTTATCTATTAGTGATGTGTTGTTTGGAGATGTTAACCCTAGTGGTAAGTTACCAGCCACCTTCCCAATGAATGTTGGACAAGTTCCAATATTCTATAACCATAAAAATACAGGAAGGCCTATAAGCAATAAAGAGGGTAAATTTGAAAAATTCAGATCTAATTACTTAGATGTGCGTAACGAACCTTTATACCCTTTCGGTTATGGGCTAAGTTATACAACTTTTAATTATTCAAAAGTAAAGTTAAGTTCAAATGAAATGCCAAATAATGGCAGTATAACCGTATCAGTTGATGTTACTAACACTGGTAATTTTGATGGAAAGGAAGTTGTTCAACTTTACATTCGGGATGTGGTAGGATCCGTTACACGACCAGTTAAAGAACTGAAAGGTTTTAAGAAAGTTTTGATTAAGAAAGGAGAAACAACGACTGTAACATTTAATCTAACTTATGAGGATCTAAAGTTTTATGATTATAATTTAGACTTTGTAGCTGAACCAGGGGATTTTCAAGTGTTTGTTGGCACAGATTCGTCAACCGAAAATATGGCCGAATTCAAATTATAAATTGTTATTTTATCAAAATGTTTCTGATAAACTTAATTGAAATTTGATCATAGTGAAAAAAATATTGCCCCTTATTTTTCTATGCTTCTCCACCTTACTTTTTGCCCAAGTAAAAACGACTCATACTTATGCAATTAAGGGAGGTGATACCTTAAAGTTAGATTTATATGTTCCAGAGAATTTTAATGGTGAGGGCAAGTTGCCTTTACTATTATGGATGCATGGTGGAGGTTTTTCAGGGGGTCAGAGAGATAATGAAAATGAAGTCCAATTATTTAAATATACTGCAGAGAATGGGATTATTGCCGCCTCAATTTCTTACCGCCTAACTAGAAAAGGTAAGAAAACTGGGTTTGGCTGTAATTGCAATAAAAAAGAAAAAATAGAAACTTTTAGGCAGGCCGCCATAGATTATTTAGATGCAGCCAATTATTTAGTTTCAAAATCAGATGAACTTCCAATTAATCCCTCGAAAATAATTGCTGGAGGGAGTAGTGCAGGTGCAGAGGCAGTTTTAAGTGCCGTGTTTATGCGTAAATTTTATATAAAAGATCTTGATAAATACAATAAGGTATCATTTGTAGGGGTATGGTCTTTGGCGGGTGCACTTGTAAATGCAGATTATATAACAAAAGCGAATGCCGTGCCAACAATACTTTTTCATGGCACAAAAGATAATGCTGTTCCATTTTCGACGGATTCCCATCATTTCTGCAATAAAAATTCACCGGGGTATCTCATATTGAATGGTTCAAAACCAATAGCGGATAAATTAAAATCCTTAAACACTTCATTTTACTTAAACATAGTTCAGGACGGTGGGCATGAGGTTTCAGGCATACCGTTTCAGGATTTAGAAAACGTTTTTGAATTTATAAATACAGCTATCTTAAGTGATGAAAAAGTTCAGACTACAATAACAAAAGAATCATCAAATTGAAAAGGTTAATTTCGCTTATAGGTTTATTCATATTATTTTCTTCATGTAAAGAAAAAGAGCAACAATTACCAAAAAAGGATACGAAAAGGCCTAACATTATTTATATCATGGCCGATGACCATGCTGAGCAGGCTATTAGCGCATATGCACACTCTATTGGAGAATTGGCTCCAACTCCAAACATAGATAGAATTGCCAAAGAAGGTGCTCTCTTTAGAAATAATTTCTGTACCAATTCAATTTGTGGGCCAAGTAGGGCAGTGGTTTTAACAGGTAAGTTTAGCCATGTAAATGGGTTTAGAATGAATGGGGATCGATTTAATGGTGACCAACAAACTTTTCCCAAACTCCTTCAAAAGGCTGGTTACAAAACTGGTTTAGTTGGAAAATGGCATCTGTATGGCCTTCCTCAAGGTTTTGATTATTGGAAAATAATTGATGACCAAGGGCATTACTATAATCCAACCTTCATATTTCAAGGAGGAAATGGGAAACAGGCGGATACCTTAGATATTGAAGGATATGCAACCGATATTATTACAAGCCAAGCGCTTGAATTTCTAGAAAAAAATCAAGATAAAGATGAGCCATTTATGCTTATGGTCCATCACAAAGCTCCCCACCGTAATTGGATGCCTGCGTTACGCCATGTAAACAAATATGATTCCATTAAATTTCCTATTCCTGAAACGTATTTTACTGATCATGCTGGCTCATTAGGTTCACAAGAGCAGTTACAGACCATTTATAAAGATATGTATGAAGGACATGATTTAAAAATGACAAAAACCAAAGGTGATCCAGAATTGGCATGGAATCCTTGGACAAATGATTTCGACCGTATGTCGGATTCACAACGTCGCACATGGGATTCGTTATATGCTCATAAAAACGATGCCTACCATGAGGCTAATCTTTCTGGAAAAGCTTTAGCGGAATGGAAATATCAGCGTTATATGCAAGAATATTTATCAACTATTGCTGCAGTTGATGAAGGGGTTGGCAAAATATTAGATTATTTAAAAAACAATAATCTTGATGAAAATACAATTGTAATTTATACGACTGATCAAGGATTCTATTTAGGTGAAAAAGGTTGGTTTGATAAACGATATATGTATGAGCAGTCCTTAGCTATGCCATTATTGGTTAAATATCCTGGTCATATTGAATCAGGTTCTGAAATTGATGCATTGACCCAAAACATAGACTTTGCAGAAACTTTTCTAGATTTTGCAAATGTTCCTATGCCCAACGATATGCAAGGGAAGTCGTTGAGGCCATTACTTGAAGGTAAAGTGAGTGAATCCGATTTTCGGGATGCTATCTATTATCATTATTACGATTATCCTGCTTTTCATATGGTTAAAAAGCATTATGGTGTAAGAACATATCGGTATAAACTGATGCATTTCTATGACGACATCGATACTTGGGAATTATATGACTTGGAAAAGGATCCAATGGAAATCAACAATCTTATAGATAACTCTGAATATGATGAAATAGAAGCTGATTTAAGGGATAAATTGTCGGAACTTCAAGAGAAATATAATGTCACCGATAAAGAATTTGAACAAGCTCCAAAAGAACAAGTCGAACGGGCTTATAAACAGTTCGAGAAATTAAGAGGTAATACCGGGACAGCTTATGATCCTCAGTTGGATAAAGACATTAGGCTTTAAAATTTACTTAGGTTTTGTTTGTTGAGTCTTTTAAAATGCAACTAGAATTTTTCAAACCAAAATTCAAAGTTTTTTAAAATGATAACTGATGGATTTTGAGTAATTTATTAACCAATTGAATTAAATTACATATAATGAGAACGGTCATTTTAGTTATGCTTATAATAATGTTCATTTCTTGTGAAAGGACTAACAGCGCCGATGATCAAACTGAATTGACAACTGAATTAGCTCAAAGTACAAATAGCGATACTTACTGCAATCCTTTAGATATAGATTACACCTATATGGTATACAATTCAAGCAGAAATATTTCGTATCGTTCTGGTGCAGATCCAGCAGTAATTGAATTTCGTGGAGAATATTATATGTTCGTAACCAGATCATTTGGTTATTGGCATTCTACCGATTTGGTGAATTGGAAATTCATTAAACCCCTTCAATGGTATTTTGAGGGTTCAAATGCACCAACCGCTTTTAATTGTAAGGATTCACTTGTATACTTTGCAGGAGATCCTGCCGGTTACGGGAGTATAATTTATACAGATGACCCTAAAAGTGGCAAGTGGACACCAACGCCATCTATTTCAAATAATATTCAGGATTCTGAATTATTCATTGATGATGACGGACAAACATATTTGTACTGGGGATCATCAAATGTTTATCCAATAAGGGTTAAAATGCTTAATAAGGATGACCGTTTTTTAGAAATTGGTGTAAAGGAAGATTTAATTAACCTTAATGAGGAGAAACATGGATGGGAACGTTTCGGTGAGAACAATTTTCATCCAACATTGAAGGAGGGCTATATGGAGGGCGCATCCATGACTAAGCACAACGGAAAGTACTATTTACAGTATGCTGCTCCCGGCACCCAGTTTAATGTCTATGCGGATGGTGCCTATATTGGTGACACGCCTCTTGGGCCATTTAATTACATGAAAAATAATCCTATGAGTTTTAAACCTGGAGGATTTACAAATGGAGCCGGTCATGGAATTACGGTTAAACAGACGAATGGCCAATATTGGCATTTTGCCACAATGGCTCTTGCATCCAACTCTCAATGGGAACGTCGTTTGTGCATGTTTCCTGTTTATTTTGATGATGAAGGTTTAATGTATAGCAATACCGATTATGGAGATTATCCTCGTTTTGGACCCGCTCATCCCAATAGGGCTGGTCAGCATAATGGTTGGATGCTTCTGTCATATAAAGGAAATGTGACCGTCTCTTCTTCTTTAACTCAGGTTATGAAATTTACCTCAAATACTGAGGAAGTTACCGAAACGGAAATACCATTAGAAAAAAATGCCTATGGTGAAATTATATCTAAAGTTTTAACCGATGAAAATCCCAAAACCTACTGGGTTGCTCAGGCCAATAATGACAACGAATGGGTGAACATTGAGATGTTGAAACCAGGTAAGATTCATGCAATTCAATTAAACTTCCATGATCATGAGTCTGGTATTTATACTAGAACAGAAGGATTAAAACATCAATTCACAATTGATGTTTCCGCGGATGGAACTAATTGGCAAACAGTGGTTGATCGTAGTGATGCCCAAATTGATGCTCCCAATGCCTATATTGTTTTAGAAGAACCCGTCGTTGCTAAATATGTTCGATACAATAATATTAAAGTACCTGGTGCAAATTTTGCAATGTCTGAAATCAGGGTTTTTGGTGTCGGTCAAGGAGAAAAGCCAGAAACCGTGAATGGATTTTTAGTCCAACGTCAAAATGATAAGAGAGATGCTTCTTTTAGTTGGGATCCAGTGGCTGATGCCCAAGGTTATAACATTCGCTGGGGAATTGCTCCAGATAAACTTTACCAATCATGGCTAGTTTATGACAAAAATGAACTTTTTATCCGTTGTTTAGACCGTGATACACCCTATTATTTTAGCATTGAATCCTTTAATGAAAATGGAAAATCAGAAAAAAGTGAAATTATTTATGTTGAGTAGGTTTAAACCTGTTTTGTTAACCTGCATGATTTTGTTTCCTCTTATTACAACTTCCCAAGATTTAAAAGTCATGACATACAACATTCGTTATGATTCAAAAGACAAAGTAGGATGGGAGGTAAGAAAGTCTTTTTTAATAGCTCAGTTAAACTTTTTTGAACCTGATATTATAGGAACACAGGAAGGTTTAATTCACCAACTTAATGATATTGAAAATGGTCTTTCTAATTATTCATTTTTCGGAAAAGGACGCGATCATGGTGATAAAAGGGGTGAACATTCAGCCATATTTTACAACAATCAGAACCTAAAATTATTGAAAAGTGAAACCTTTTGGCTATCTGAAACTCCCGATAAACCATCCAAGGGCTGGGATGCCGCTATAAAAAGAGTTTGTACTTCTGGATTTTTCGAGAAACTACATAACAAAAAGAAGTTTTACGTATTCAATCTTCACTTAGATCATGTTGGCGAGCAAGCTAGGATCAACAGTGTAAAATTAGTTTTACAGAAAATAATCGCTTTGACCAAAGAAAATCATCCTGTAGTTTTGATGGGAGATTTTAATTTAGAACCCGCCCATTCAGCAATAAATTCTATAAAAAGTGCCTTAAGAGATACATATGAATTGGCTGGAGAAAATGTGTTTGGTCCCGAAGGAACTTTTAATGGTTTCAAAATTGATTATGGGGAGGAGAGACGAATCGATTATATTTTTGTTTCTGAAGATTTTAAGGTTCAAAAATTGGCGATTTTAAGTGAGGTTACCAATGCGCAATTTCCATCTGACCATTTTCCGGTATTGGCATTGTTGCAATTTGAACAATGATTTTTAGTTTGCCATATTGGTCTAAAAATCGACAAAAATCTCTTTATGATGTTCAATCAATAATTAAAGCATAACATATTTACTATTTTAGCGCAACACTAATCAATACTAACTAAAATGATTGAAATTCTCTCCTTTATTGGCTTCACCCTTTTGGTGGCTGTTATTTCCTATTTCGCAACACGCAAGACTGATGAATCTACCTCCGATGGATATTTTCTTGGAGGAAGGAGTCTAACAGCTGGTGTAATTGCTGGTTCTTTATTATTGACCAACCTGTCTACGGAGCAAATAGTCGGATTAAATGGCCAGGCCTACACAGAAGGTATTTTAGTAATGGCATGGGAAACTTTGGCGGCAATTGCTATGGTGGTTACCGCTATATTTTTATTGCCTCGCTATTTAAAGGAGGGGCTTACCACAGTACCCCAATTTTTGGCAACACGATTTGATGTTTCTACCAAAACCATCACTTCTGCTTTATTTTTAACTGGTTATGTCGTGGTCCTTTTACCCATTATATTGTATTCGGGTTCCGTAGCAGTGAGTGGAATGTTTAATATCCCTGAATTGTTGAATGTCTCAGATACGACTGCTTTATGGATATGTGTTTGGTTTATTGGAGTTGTTGGGTCTATATATGCTGTATTTGGAGGATTAAAGGCTGTTGCGGTTTCAGATACAATCAATGCGATCGGTTTATTAATTGGAGGTTTAATGATCCCTGTTTTTGGATTGATGATTATTGGTGATGGGAATTTTTTTGATGGAATATCAACTCTAGTTAAAGACAATCCTGAAAAATTCGATTCTATTGGTACTGTTACTAATTCTGTTCCTTTTTCAACCATTTTCACCGGAATGATGTTAGTTCAGTTATTTTATTGGGGAACTAACCAGCAAATCATTCAACGGGCACTGGCAGCAAAAAATTTAAAAGAAGGTCAGAAAGGATTGTTGTTGGCTTCTTTCATCAAGATTTTAGGACCTCTAATTGTAGTTCTCCCAGGGATTATCGCTTGGCATATTTTTGAAGGAAATTTAGATGTTGCAGATCAAGCATATCCAAGATTGGTGAACCGAGTTTTACCAGCTTCATTATTAGGGTTTTTCGCAGCAGTTTTATTTGGTGCTATTCTCAGTTCCTTCAATAGTGTATTAAATAGTTCTGTTACTTTATTCGGTATAGATATTTACAAACAGCACATTAATAAAAGTGCTGACGAACGTACTGTCGTAAAATATGGTAAAATGTTTGGAGTGTTCTTGGCATTGGCGGCAATGTTTATCGCTCCTTTTATTGCAAATGCTGGTAGTTTATTTGCCTATCTTCAAGAAGTAAATGGTATCTATAGTATCCCTATTCTTACAATTATCGTTGTAGGTTATTTAACGAAACGTGTTCCTGCTATCGCTGCGAAAATTGGACTTATATCTGGCTCTCTACTTTATATAATTAGTCAATTTTTTATGAAGCCTTATTTCGTGGACAAGGCTTTGGCTGAAGCTGAGGCATCTGGGGTAAGCGATGCTGCTACATTAGCTTTGGTGGAGGCTGAGGCATATCCACATTTTTTACATGTTATGGCCATTCTCTTCATCACCAATATTTTAATAATGTTAGCCATAGGTAAAATGAAACCGAGAGAAACCCCATATATCCAAGAATATACAAGGAAGGTAGATATTACACCATGGCGTTTAGTTAAACCAGTCGGTCTTGGAATCTGTATTGTTGTAATTATAATCTATATTTATTTTTCATAGGTTATATGCAGTTTAAAAAAAGGGTGTTATAACACCCTTTTTTTGTGATTAGGAATAAGATTTTTATTCTTTAACCATAATTGAAATGAACCGATTTCATACATTCGTACAAGAGGATTCAATTGAATGAATGAGCCCGTCTACATAGTTGTATCAGGAATAGCTGATTATTTCAGTCTGAGTGTTAGGGATGAAGATTTAGCCAAATCTATGGAATCTACCTATCAGAGATTGGTTAAAGAATCGTACAAATCTTTTGAAGTTGACAATCTGGTATTTGATAGTGGCTATTCCTACGCTCAATTTTCGAATATTAAAGAATGCTTGGACGCTGTTCTATTACTAGAAAGAAAGCTAGCTGAGTTTAGTTTTATTCCGCAGATCTGTATTATACATGCATTAGAAAAGAATAAGGTTGCGAAATGGAAAAAAAGCCGTTGGGCGAAATTATCCAATTCACTTTTGAAAATAGGGGTAGAGGATAGCGTCATAATTACCTCGCCCGTGCATGAAGAACTCGTGAAATTGGAAGGCTATGGTTCTGAATTTGTTGAAAATTATGAAGTCGAGGGGTTGGACGAGGTTGTTTCGGTTTATGCTTTAGAGGATGATTTTTTGGTTACCCCAGATGTTGAAGCTATCCATGCTAAAGTTGCGAAGGAAAGTCCCTCTAAAGAAAAAAGAAAAGCCTCTTTTACACATATACTAATAGCGCTTTCTACATTAATAGGAATGTCCGCTGTTTTTGCTTATCTAAACGTGCTAAATTCTGACCCTATAATAAATGATTATTCTATTGCTGTATTGCCATTTCGCGATATAACCACCGAAACAGACTCAACAGAAATAAAAATGAGTTATGGTATAAGTGATGCGGTAATAGATCATTTGGTTAAGTTGGAGGACTTAGTGGTGATATCTCATTATTCATCCCGCAATGTTTTAAATTATTCAAACAAAATTTCAGAAATCTCCAGTTTACTTGGGGTGGCCTATGTCTTGGAAGGTAATGTTACCTATGATGACGATAGTTTAACTATCGATGCCCAAGTAATAGATGTTCAGTCCTCCCAAGCTATTTGGGAAAATTCATATTATAGATCGATTGAAGATTTATTGGTTGTAGAATCAGAAATTGCAAAAGAGATTGTTGATTTATTAAAAATTAATTTATCCTTTGATGATATGAAGGCTGTTGTAGGCCTACCAACAGATAATATAGATTCGTATGAAAATTATGTACTTGGCCAGCAAGAGAATTTGAAGAAGTCGGTAACTGCTAATCGTAAAAGTATTGACTATTATGGAAAGGCAATAAGGTTAGACACAACCTTCGCAAATGCATATGCTGAAATCGCCTCCTCAACCTTGGAAAGAATTATTTACAAAGATGCAACACCAAGGGAGGTAATTAGACTTGCCAAAATCTATCTAGATAAGGCTGAGGAATTGAATGATCAGTTGGCGACTATTTATTCGTGCAGGGGGCTAATTAGTATTTATGAGGAGAATTATCAGGAAGCTTTTTTCAACTACGAAAAGGCCATTCGTATGGCGCCTAATGATCCTGATATTCGTTTAGGATTTGCGAGGTATTTTAATACGGTTAATGAATATGAAAAGCAAATTGAACAGAACCGTTTGGCGTATAAATTAGATCCACTATCTTTTGATACTGCCCAAAAATTTGCTCAAGCATTATTGGTTAATAAAAAGTATAAGGAAGTTGAAATTCTGTTAGAAGATTTCAGAACAAAATTTGGAAATAAGTATACCAATCAAATTAATAGACTTTATATACAAAATGCCATTGGAACTCAAAATTTTGATCAAGCCATTTCCGATCTCAAGGCATTGGCTTGGACGGATAGTTTGCAGTTGGGTGCTTTAGGCTATAGCTACGGTAGAAAAAATGACACGGTTATGGCAAAAACTGTTATAGACAGTATAAAAATTTTGGAAGATTTCCCTATGAAAAATTATGAAATTGCTACAGTCTTCGCTGGGCTTGGAAATCGGGATAGTGTTCTTTACTACCTTGATAGTACACGAATCAACCCTACCATTTTAATTTCAAAAGATATGGATTATCCTCAAATTTTAACTGATGTAAATATTTTCAATAAATTGATTCTCAATTATTACAAGTAGGAGGCTCAGTGCTTAAAAGGCACTCTTTTTATTTGAAAAATATTGATCCGTATTTAAAACTGATAATCATTTCATCAAATTGCTGAATAAAATCTTGACCAAGATTTCCATAAAAGTTGTTGATGTCCACTTTGAAGTCCGACTTGTGTAGTTGCATATTATTTAAGCTAGCCATAGAATTTCCAATGGTAAATTGAATACTATCAATAACAAAACCTTCAAAATCAACTGTTCCACCGGCACTGCCAGAAGTTATTGTCTGTGGTTTGTATTTGTCTTCAATGCTTTTGGTATATTTTCGATAAAAAGGTGCATAGAGAGAAGTGCTTTTCGCCCCTGTATCTAACCCAAAGCTTAAAGTATCTTTATTGTATTGAACTGCTACAATGGGCGTAAGTCCATCTATAGCAAAATTGTTTAAACTATAAACAGATGGAGTTAATGGTGTAGAAATAATATTGTTTTTCGAAATTCGAATTTCCTCCATTGCCTCAATTACCGGAAAACCAATAATTCCATTGATATAGTAATCAAATTGAGGAAATGAAATATCTTCATCATTCAAAACCAAAAAAACTACATTCTTAAAAGTTATTCCTCCGATACTTAGTTCTTCTGCAATAGCTAATTGACTATCTACTTTTTTACCGGTAAATGCAGTAACATAAAAATCAGATTCAATAGGTTTTAATCCTAAATCGTTAACGAGGGATTTTTTAATTACAGAAATATTCGCACCAGTATCAAATATGTAATTATTGGTAATACCGTTTATGGTAACATCTATATTTAAAAGAGTGGCCTTATCTATTGTTAAGGGAATATCAGTGTCTTTAGATTTTATTATTTCCTGTGGACGGATATTCTCTAATGACTTCCAAATATTAAATTCATTTTCTATAGTTTCAATTTTTGAAGAATCATTTAAATACCGATACCTTTTCAGTATGGACTCGGAGACTTCTGCTGCTTTTTTATACTCATATAGATTGATATGATTTAACAGTTTTGTGTGGTATATTTTATTTAATAGAGTGTCGTTTAGATTTGAATTTTCAAAGCTTAACAGCTTTTCAATTTGATCGTTTGACCTAGCCAAATTATTAAATCGGTTAAGTAAAATAGCCTCATAATAGAGGCTATTTTCTTCGGGCAGAAGATTTTTATTGGTTAGAAAATATTTTTTTAATTTAAAATAGTCCTGAACTTCAATCAAACTATCCAATTGATTGGTAATGAAAGTAGTGTTTATAGGTTTTTTTATCGACCTGGCACATGAAAAAATGATTGATAGTAATAATAGATATAGGAACCTCATTGGACATAAAATAAAGTAAAACTTAGTTGGCACTTTTAACATTGCCAGATCCAGTAATGCTAGAGTTGATTATTGGTTCTCCAATATAAAAAAGATCTCCGCTACCTTCAATTTTTACATTCAAATATTCATTGCAAAAAACTTCACAATCGCCACTTCCGTCAATCTTAATATCACAATTGTCTGCCACAAAATCAAACGCATGGACTACGCCAGAACCTTCATTAATCAAAGCTAAACCATCAGCAGCACCATCCAATGTAATGTCTCCAGATCCAATGTTTTCAACCTTAAAATTATCGGTTTGTAAAATATCTATGGCAGTAATATTACCACTTCCGGAATTTTTAATTTCATTTATATTTTCGACATAAATTGTTGCCTTTACATTGATATTCCTGTAATTGTTATCATCATCTAATTTCAATATCAGCATATTATTATGCACACTGGTTCTTACCAAATGAAGAATGTTATTGTCGGCCGTAATTTCAACCGATTGAAAATCGCTTTGGATAATGGTTATGTCAAATACACCTTCACTTTCAACTTTATTAAAAGTAGGGACATCTCTAATTTGGGTGGATTCAACACCAGATCCCTCAATAGTATCCACAGAGCAGGAACAAATTATTAGCATGGCCAAGGCCATTAAAAAAAAGAATTGATTTTTCATGGTTTTACGTTTTATGATTGATTGAACAAAATTAAACAGGGTAGATTAGTAATCCATTGATCTAAATCAAGAAATCAACTGTCTAAGCTTTGCTCTTTCTCGAGATAAGGTTTCGGGTGTCATGTCTAAATAAGAAGCGATGATGTGGTGTGGTATTCGATTAAATAAAGAAATATGTGTACTATTAAACTCTTTAAGCCGATCCGTTGCATTTTTGGTGAGGCGAGAAATTTCCTTTTTATGTTTTTCAATAGCAAAACTTTTAAGTTTTCCACATTCAAAAGCAATAAACCCAGGGTGTGTCTTACTCAAATTTTCTAAGGTTTCCTTTGTCCAGAAAAGCAATTTTGAGGGGAATAAGACTTGGCAATTTATATAGGAAGATTCACCAGTCCAATAACTAATATTGGAGGAGTAAAAGAAATCATTTTCTTTGGAGATTCTAATAGTCTTTTCATTTCCATCGAGATCTATGACAAAATGCCTCACCACCCCTTCTTGGACGAAAAACACTTTATCCGAAATTTCTCCTTGCCTTAAAATATATTCATTTTTAGAATACTCAATTGGGCATCCAGACTGAAAGAAGAATTCTATTGAAAAAGCCATTTAACTTTGTTATAATTAAAAGACGGATAAGATGGGCTCTTGTTACATTAGAGTTAAGTGGCCTAATTGTTTAGGTTAATTAGAAATTGTTTTGAGGTGGCATTGACTTTTAAAGGTTATCGCGATTTAATGATTATTAGACGCTAACATTTGATGAGCATTTTCATTATAAACTTTTACGTTAGTTTTTTTGCGATCTATACAATCAGCCAATATTATTGTAGGGCCATTATGATTTGAGGCCATTACCAAAGCCTCTAAACATTTTGAAGGGTTCTCAAAAAGAGAAACATTCAATATTTGTGTGTTGGGATAGGTAGCAAGCATTGCACCTAAATCTTTTTTCGGTTGTGTTTTTCCTGAATAAGCAAATTTCACTCTTTTTCCTTCAGGGGTTGCTTTGGATGCCTGGCCACCGGTATTTGAATAGCCTTCATTATCCAGGATAAGGATATTTACATTTTCACCAGAAGCAACAACATGGTCTATTCCACCAAATCCTATATCGTAAGCCCAACCATCACCACCAACAATCCAAATTTCTTTATTGATAAATTCATCTGCAAGGGAAATTAAGGCTTTTGCTTTGTAGGAATTTAATTTACCCAGAATTGATTTTAATTCCCGCACAGCCAACTTAACCTTTTGTTTATCCAATTCGCTATTTTGTTCGGTTAATAGTAGGGTAGCTACCAATCCATCCGGCAAAAAATCCATCATTTCAAGCAATAGTCGTTTTGCTTTATTTAGTTGGAATTTTTGGGTAAGATGGAATCCAAAACCGAATTCAGCATTATCTTCAAATAAACTGTTAGCCCAAGCTGGGCCTTCACCATTTGAGTTTGTATAAAAAGGTAAAGATGTTATGGACCCTCCAAAAATTGAACTGGATCCAGTAGCATTAGCAATTAACAGTCTATCTCCAAAAAGCTGAGTTAAAAGTTTAATATATTGTGATTCAGTACAGCGCTTTTCGCTTTGTGGTGACCTAAATAATGGTTCCATAAACTGTTGTTGAAATAAGTTCAAATTATTTAACAGGGATCTATTAGCTTCAGGAAGTCCTTTAAATAGTTTCCAATTTTGATTAGCCCGATTGTACACCAAATCCGTATTAACTGCCTCCAAGGCCTCTGTTGGACATTGCTCCACACAAAAATTGCATGAGGTGCATTGGTCCGGGTTAACTTGAATACTAAAATGGGCAGTTGATTTTGATAGTTCAGAATCCTCCAATTTTTTTAAAGGAAAAAAACTAGGCAACTCCGAGACATTTTCTTCTGGGACCAATTTCATCCTCAATGCCCCTTGTGGGCACACCAAACTACAGAGACCACATTCAACACAATTCAAAGTATTCCATTGAGGTATAAACTCTGCTGTTTTGGCTTTCAAAGCTCTATCAGAAAAGGTTTCAAAAGTTCCGTCAATTGGTAAACCACTTACCTTGATACTAGCATTTTTATCAAAAATGTTTGTGTTCATGGACTTTATTTTACTTGGTTTAAAGGTGATTCTTCTATAATTCTGATCAATAAAATTTGGGATGTTTCGATGGTTAGATTGAAGTTCAATAAACAACTCTTTCAAAATCCTTTCGCCATTTTCTTCACTATTTATATAGTATACCTCAATATTATTGTCTACAATATATTGTAGAGTGGAGAAGTTCATATTTATGTTTTCGCATAATTCAGAGAATACTAATATTATCCCACCAGATTTAATAGTTTCCAATGATGATTTTGATTGTAATGACGAAATAGAATCAAAAATGGTAACGTCCGCCTTTGAAATTAGAAATGGTGATCTAATGGCTGAATTGGAAAACCTTATATGAGTTTGGTTAATAACCTTGTCCTTATTGTAGGAACATCCAGTATACGATTGGATATGTTTTTTTATCCTGCTATTAAGTAAAACTGCTTGGATGTTCTTTGTCAGCTTTTTATCGGTATCCTCAATGATTATTTCTAACAAATTATCATTTTTTTTCGTGTCGATGTGCTTATACCCTAAGCTCAGATTTGAAATATTGTCGGTTATTCCAATAGTGAATTTATTTTTAGGGGACATTGATCGAGCATTCTCAATAATTGCTAATACCATTTCTGGGGTAAATTCTTTTGAAGATAATCCATATCTGCCACCAAACACCTTAATGTCTTTATTAAAGAAGTTATCTTTAACTGATTGAAAAACATCTAAATACAAGGGTTCGCCTGTTGATCCATTTTCTTTAGTTCTATCTAAAACTGTAATAGTCTTACAAGTTTTTGGTAACTCCTTAATTAATAGTTCTGTTGCAAAAGGCCTGTATAATCTAACCTTTATAAGACCGGTATCTTTGGTTCTATTAAATTGATCCAGCGTACATTCAATTGTATCGCAGGCACTTCCCATTGCAATTATTACATGCTTGGGATTGTCTGGACCTATATATTGAAAAGGTTTATAAATTCTACCAGTTAATTTTTCAAATTGTTCCATTACAGAAGCCATAATAGATGGTCCATTGTTAAATACTGAATTGGATCTTTCGCTAGATTCAAAAAATGTTTCTGGTCCTTGGGCCGTACCTCTAATAGAGGGATTATGCGGACTAAGTCTACGATCGAAATTCTGATATATCAAATCTTCAGGCATTAACTTTTTTATGATTGAATCATCTATAATCTCAACTATGTTAAGTTCATGAGAGGTTCTAAAACCATCAAAGAAATGTATAAATGGAATTCTGCTTCTTAAACTTGCCACTTGAGACAACAATGCAAAATCATAGGCTTCCTGTGGATTATTTCCACCTAAAATTGCATAGCCACATTGTCTAACAGCCATAATATCACTATGATCTCCAAATACAGATAAAGAATGTGTAGCTATACTTCTAGTCGCAACGTGTATAACATTTGGTAACAGTTGACCGGCAATTTTATACAAGTTAGGTAGCATTAATAATAGTCCTTGAGAAGCAGTAAAGGTAGTGGTAAGCGATCCTGTTTGAAGCGCACCATGCATGGCTCCGGCAACTCCACCTTCACCCTGCATTTGAAATGCTACAGGAACATCTCCAAAAAGATTTTCTACACCTTCGCTAGACCATTGTTCCGTAAGTTCGGCCATTTCGGAAGCAGGTGTTATAGGATAAATCAATGCAATCTCGTTTAATCGGTATGCCATCCGAGCGGTGGCTTGATTGGCATTAACTAATATTTTTGAAGGTGTCATTTTGGTTGAGGTTTAGATACAATTAAGGCTATCCCTGTTCGAAATAGCCTTAATTTTAATAATTGATTAATTATCTTTCGAACTCTATTTTTACTGGAGTTGGGTTTGATATGATGTCAAAAACAGGAGAGAATTGAGATAATGCTTTTAACTGTTCATCAGTTGCATCAGATTTCACTTTAAATTTCACAGTGATCCCGCTAAAACCTTTTCTAACTTCAGGATCTATACCTAAAAATCCTTGTAAATTTACATCGCCTTCCAATTTAGATTCCATACTTTCTATATCGATTCCTTGAGCTGCAGCATGATAAGCCATCGCTCCAATTAAACAAGAACCTAAAGCATGTAATACAGTTTCGGCAGGGTTAGCAGCAACATCATTTCCCAATAAAACAGGAGCGTGGTCGCATTCCATTGTAAAGGTTTCTGTTCTAGTTTCGTCTTCTTGTCCTGCACCGTAAAAACTTTTTACGCTTGTTACACAATGTCCACCATCAATCCAATTAGTTTTTCCTCTGAATTGGAAATCGCCCATGGATGGATCTGATTGAACTAATTTTACGGTTTCTACTAATTGGTCAACGTTTACTCCGTTTTTAACATTTGGTTGTTCTGTTGTGATCATTTTTTTGAGTTTTAAATTGTTAAGATTATTATTGATTGTTCACGCTTCTTATATGGCATATGGCGTGCCAAAACAATTAAAACATTGAAAAACAGATTGTTGTGGTATTTTGGAAGATAAAATGATTTACGAAATTTCGTAATTAAACGAAATATCAATCCTAGAATACGATAATTCGTTATTAAATGGGTCTTTCGATCCCCAAGGTTTTTATTTTAGAAGCCAATGTTGTCGATGGAAGACCTAATAATTCAGCTGCACCATGTTTTCCTGATATTTTCCACTTAGTTTGTCTTAGTGCTTTTAAAATATTTTCTTTCTCAATTTGTTGAAGTTCTTTGATGGTGAGAATTTTTATCGGGGCTTTAGATTCTCCAATAGGATCTAATTCAGAAGTTGGTAATAGCTGAGACCAATTTACAAATCCATTATCTGCTATAATTGCGGCTCTTTCCATTAGGTTTTGAAGTTCTCTAACATTCCCTGGCCATTTATACGCTAGAAAAAGAGTTTTGGTATCGTTATCTAATGTAATTTTAGGTTTTGAAAATTTGTCGGTGTAATGGTTTAACATTTCTTGGGCAATGAGGTTAATGTCATCACCTCGTTCCCTTAATGGTGGTACTGAAATGGGGAAAACATTTAATCTGTAATAAAGGTCTTCCCTAAATTTACCTTCTTTGGATTCTTTATAGAGATCTTTGTGGGTAGCAGCTATTATGCGAACATCTACCTTTATAGTTGTTGAACTTCCAACTGGTTCAAACTCTCCTTCCTGAAGAATCCTTAATAGTTTAGATTGCAATTCTATAGGCAATTCGCCAATTTCATCTAAAAACAAAGTTCCTTTATCAGCTAATAGAAACCTACCTTTCCTAGCAGATGTTGCTCCTGTAAAAGCGCCCTTTTCATGACCGAACAATTCACTTTCAATTAGATTACCCGGAATGGCACCGCAATTCAGTTTCACCATTATCTTATCTGCTCGACTACTTTGTTGATGAATTGCTCTTGCAATAAGTTCTTTTCCTGTTCCTGTTTCCCCATGAATAAGAACAGTAGCTCCAGTAGCAGCTACCTTTTTTACCGAATTTATTGCTTCTATCATTTTTGGGTGTTCCGCAATGATCCCAAAGTGTTGGGTTAATTCTTTTACTTCTTCTTCTAAATAATCAGATTTTTCAGTGAGGTCTACAATTTTGTTTTCTGCCTTGAGCCGTTCTTCAATGTTCCGTAATACTAGTGTAAAACAATCCATTTCCTCCGTTTTCCATCTGCTAATGGTACCCTCATTATATGAAATGTTGTTTTGGGAATCTAAAATTTTGAGAATTTTAGGAATGTAAGAATGACATATATTTTTATCTAAGTCTATCAATCTCCGTGTATACTTTTCAACTATATCAGCGCTATCTTCATCAAAAAAGAAAAGGATATTTCTTTGAATGATATCAGAATTGTCGAACATGCTGCATGCTGCTTGGTTACCAACAATTATCCTGAAATTTGAATCATACATTATAATCCCATCCATCGCACCGTCTAAAACCCCTTGGAGCTTAGCATTGGTCACTTCAATCTCTTTCTTGGATTTGGCAAGTTTATTTTGAAAATCGTCCACATCCCTGTGGCGTTTGATCATTACAGCTAAAATTCCTTTGGCTAAACCAGGATCTTTAGACATTAATTTTAAAAACTCACTTTTCTTAAGCTGGAAAAGAATAGCCCGATCTAGTGTGGTAACATCTGCCGATCTTACGCCTTCATCAATTAATGTATATTCCCCAAAACAATCGCCTTCCTTTAGGGTATTAAATATATGATCACCATCATGAACTTTAATAGTTCCTGAGTGGATGATGTAAAATGAATCACCCGGATCTCCTTTTTTGAAAATTGATTGGTTTCCATAACATGAATTTGTTTCCAATTTATTCGCAACTTCAATCAATGAAGATTGTTCCACTTCAGTAAAAAAGGGAATGTTGCTCAAGAAGTCAGCAATTTCTTCTGGTTTTAATTCAATCATGGTCGCTTGTAGTAACGAAAAATCGTTAATTAGGATTATTTAAATGTAACAAGATTCTTTAAAAATCCAACTATCATCTTATTTGTATAAATTAGGAGTGGAAAAAAAGTAAGTTGGATAAAAGGAAATTAGCGGCCATTATGTTTACCGACATTGTCGGTTATACAGCATTGATGCAACAAGATGAGCAATTGGCCATAAAAATAAGGAACAGACATCGAGAAACATTTGAGCGCACTTTAGAGGCCTTTAATGGTACTATGATTCAATATTATGGTGACGGAACGCTGAGTATTTTTGAAAGTGCTGTAGAAGCAGTTGAGTGTGCTATTGAACTTCAAAAGGCATACATAGCTGAACCTAAAATACCAATTAGGATAGGGATTCATGTTGGTGATATTATACAAACCTCACATGACATAATTGGTGATGCAGTAAATGTTACCTCTAGGATAGAATCTGCAGGTATAGCCGGGAGCATTTTAATATCAGATAAGATACGCGACCAACTAAGGGGACATCAGCATATTAAAGTTAAGTTTCTGGATGCGTACGATTTTAAAAATGTAGATACTGCAATCCCCTTGTACGCTATTGCAAATAAGGGTTTGGAAGTTCCGGAGGCAGATGAAGTTAGAGGAAAACTGAAACAATTGCCTGAAATTGTAAGGACCCAAAAAAAATCTAGACTAGGGTTGTTTCTTTCAAGTTTGGTTTTGGTTGTTGCCACCGCAATTATTATGTATTTTCTTATTAGACCATCGGAATCCGAGATTAAGGACCGTTCAATTGCTGTTCTTCCATTTAGTAATTTAAGCACGGATGAAGATTCAGACATTTTTAGGGAGGGTGTTACCGAAGAAATTCTAACTCATTTATCCCGTTATAAAGACCTGCATGTAATTTCTAGAACTTCGGTTTCTCAATATGAGAATACCCAAAAAACTATTACGGATATAGCTAAAGAACTTGGAGTTGCTTATATAGTCGAGGGTAGCATTAGAAAATATGGTGATAAAATTAGAATAACAGCCCAGTTGATTGATGCTCAAACTGATGAGCATGTTTGGTCTGAAAATTACGATAAGACATTAACAGATATATTTGAAATACAATCAGAAGTTGCAAAGGAAATTGCTGAAGCCCTTCAAGTAAATATAAACCTAGATTCCGAAACCAACACTTTTGTAATTCCTACCATAAGTATGGAGGCCTATCAATATTTTTTGCGAGGTAGGCAAGAGGCGGATAAAAGAAATGAGGAAAGCATAAAGAGGAGTATAGAGTTCTTTAAAAAGGCCATAGAAATAGATCCTCAATATGCTGAAGCCTATGCTGAAATTGCGAATTCGACTTTTTTACAGGCATATTACGGACAATTTGAACCAGATAGTTTGGCAAAGGTGGCTATTGATTTTGTTAGTAAGGCAGAATTAATTAATCCTAATATTGCAAGAATATATAGCGTAAAAGGGATGCTTTATAATCATTCCAAAGAATTTGAACTTGCTAAAACAGCATTTGAAAAGGCCATTGAACTTTCACCTAATGATGTTACGGCAAGGAGAAATTATGCAACTTATTTTTATTATACCAATCAATTTGAAAAGCAGCTTAACCAAAGTAAAATTGCATATCAATTAGACCCTTTATCGTTTGCATCTGCATCTAATTACTTTAGCGCATTAACGTTCAATGAAAAATGGACAGAAGCGGAACAGTTAATTGAGACAATCGAAAAAGACTTTAATGATATGGAACCCTTCATAATTAATAGATTAAAAATGCGGTTGTATATGGCTTCGGGTGATTACAACAAAGTAATAAAGCCTTTAGAGGCCTTAAGTGCTAATGATCCCAATTATTATAGAATGTTAGGCTATTCCGCAGCTAAAATTGGGGATAAGGCTTATGCATATCGCGTTATTGATACGATTAGAAAACGTGAAGATTATGAATTAAAATCTCACCATATTGCTGTTGTCTTTGCTGGCCTAAAGGAAAAAGACAGTGTTTTTTATTATTTGAATCCAATTAGAAACAAATCAATCCAATTCAACAGTTCGAGACTAAGTTATTTTGATGAGTACAAAAACACTAAGGAATATGAAGAGCTTCTTAAAGCTCATGGCATTGATTGATGTTCATAAAATGTTCTTTTTTGTTGTTGAAATTCAATAGGTTAATTTAATTTTTGGGAAAATTTATAGATTTTTGTTGTAACGATAATCTTTATATTGCGTCAAATTGTTGAATGTCAATCAAAAAAATCATGAGAGAAGATAATCAATTAATAGTTATTACCCACCTCAGTCAATTAGTGACTTTTGTCTTGGGGTTTGGTAGCCTTATAATCCCATTAGTTTTATGGGCCACACAAAAGGAGAAAATTTATCAGATGGATGAACAGGGAAAGGAAATAGTAAATTTTCAATTAAGCCTATTAATTTATATTATCATTTCAATTCCCCTAATTCTTTTATTTGGCCTAGGAATATTGTTATTGATTATAATCGGAGTTATTTCCTTTGTGTTTCCTATCATCAATGCAATCAAGGCTAGTAATGGGGAATCTCCAAAATATCCTTTATCTCTTAATTTTATTAGTTAGTTATTCGTTTGTTATAAGAGATAAAAAAAAACGCCCGCCTAATAAGTGAGCGTTTTTTAATATATAGTATTTGAATTAGTTGTTAAGCATTACAGGCATTACGAGCATGATAATTCGCTCTCCATCGTCTAAACCGTCCATTGGAGTAAGAATTCCTGCCCGATTAGGCAAGCTCATTTCTAATTGTACATCATCTGAACTCAAGTTGTTTAACATCTCTGTTAGGAATCGTGAATTAAATCCAATTTGCATATCATCGCCTTGATATTCACAACTTAATCGCTCTTCTGCTTTGTTGCTATAGTCAATATCTTCTGCAGAAATATTTAATTCCGCTCCAGCAATTTTTAAGCGAATTTGATGAGTGGTTTTATTGGAGAAAATACTTACTCTTTTTACCGAGTTTAAAAATTGGGTACGACCTATTACTAGTTTATTCGGATTTTCTTTCGGGATTACCGCTTCGTAGTTTGGATATTTGCCATCTATTAGTCTGCAAATCAACACCGAATTATCAAAAATAAATCTAGCATTACTATCATTATACTCCACTTTTACCTCGTCATCACTGCCGGCTAAAATACCTTTAAGCAGATTTAAAGGTTTTTTAGGCATAATAAATTCAGCTGATTGACTAGCGGTAACATCTTCTCTGGTATATTTCACCAATTTATGGGCGTCGGTAGAAACAAATGTTAAGCCTTCCGTGGAAAATTGGAAAAACACTCCACTCATAACGGGTCTTAAATCATCATTACCGGCTGCAAAAATGGTTTTACTAATGGCTGTGGCCAATATATCACCCATTATTGCAGTAGCACTTGGATCTTCAAGCGATACAGACTTAGGAAATTCATTACCATCAGCATACGCCAAGGCATATTTACCATGATTAGAGCTAATTTCAACCGTATGGTTATCTTCTACCACAAAGGTTAAAGGTTGCTCTGGAAATGTTTTTAAAGTATCCAACAATAATCTTGCTGGAAGTGCCACACTACCTTCACTTGTACTTTCAACTTCTATAGTTGAAGACATAGTCGTTTCCAAATCACTCGCCGAAACAGTCAGCTTGGAATGATCTAATTCAAATAAAAAATTATCTAGAATTGGAAGGGTGTTTGTTGTGTTGATAACGCCACCTAAAACCTGAAGTTGCTTAAGTAAATAGGTGCTCGAAACAATAAATTTCATCTATTCGTTATTTGGATCTCTTTCAAACGTCTTTAAGCTACAAATATATCTTAATACACTTGCAATATAAAACAAACTTATCAACAAATGTCAGCTATATCGACGTCTTCTAAGATAGTTAAATACAAAGCCAAAAAGGCCCAATATTATCAATGGTAGCCCAATATTTAAAAATTGCCATTTGGTTCGCTCCTCTGCTACTTTTTGGTTGTCTAAAAAAGGTATTACAATTTCTTTGGTACGAATGTTAATTAACCCATCGTCATCCAATAAATAGTTTACCGCATTTAATAAAAATTCTTTGTTCCCGAAAAGTTGCCCAGTCCATCTATCGAATCCTAACTGCTGAGGCTTTCCGTTGACAACTTCATTTTTTATGACATCACCATCAGAGATTACCATCATTTTAGTTGGAATACTTTCGTTTTTAAACTCTGAAGATTTATATGGCAGAATCCTATTATTATAAACTGAAGTAAATGTTCCTTCCAATAAAATGGCAAGATTTTGCGGACCCTTAACGAATTGTGCAGGATCTGCTTCTTCCTTAACAATGTCTAATGTAACCGTCGACGGTACACCTTGTAAACCACTTAAATCGGAACTTTTTAAAAGTATGGTTTTTGCGACGGCATTCTTCAATGTATCAATCGGACTTGCGAAGTCAAACCTAATCCTATTAAGGTTGGTGGTGATAGGGTGAGCTGGATTACTGGCAGCCAAGGGATCGTAAGGCCATTGAAGAGGTTGGAATTGCGCATCACTACCATCCCCCATCGCCAGCGTTATAGGGGCAGAATACATGTCCTTAACAATCTCTGGATTTATCCGTACACCATATTTAAAGAAAAAGTCATTGAGGTTTAAATCACGCATTATTGCAATGGCAGTTCCAGATTCATTATATAAGGAGTCTTTGTCAATAATTATCGACTCCGTTAGCCATAAACTTTTACCTCCATTCATGGTAAATTGGTCTAAAACTTGTTTCTCCTCTTCAGTAAACATTTCTGTGGGTTTGGCGGAGATTATTAAATCAAAATCTTGCAATTGACTTAAAACTCTATCTGGATTATTTTGAACGCTATCTAGAGTAAATGGAGCAATATTGTAATGCTCTCTAATGGAACTTAAAAAATCCGTTAAATAAATATCTTTTAGCTGTCCGTTACCTTTAAGAATTGCAATTTTTTTAGTCCTTTCGCTTATTAGTTTTTTGAAACCATCTGCAAACGCATATTCTAAATGCTGAATTGAATTAGAAACGAGTTCTTCTTGCCCTGCTCCAATCTTGTTTTTAAGCAAAGGAATTTTTACGGTATTAGCATTATAACTTGCCAATGCCCAAGGAAACATTAATTCTTGGGAGGATTTCCCATTTTCTTGTACACTTATTTGCATGGGTTGCATGCCTCGTTTCACAAGGTTTTCGATATTACTTTCCCTTGTTGATACATCCTCCAGGGGATCTATAAAATTGAAAATAATATCGCGATTGTATAGATTGAATTCTTCAAGCAATTGCTTGGTTTCATTTTTGAGTTTTCTAAATCCTGAAGGAAAATCACCTTCAAGAAAAACATCAATAACTAAAGGTGATTCTATCTCTTTAACAATGTTTCTTGTTGCGGTCGAAATTGTATATCGCTTATCCTTTGTAAGATCGTAACGAGCATATAAAAAAGTTCCTATTAAGTAATTCAAAATTAAAAGTCCTATTAAAACCACACTGATTTTCAAATAGTCCTTCTTTTGAATTCGCCTATTGCGAACCATTGGTACGGTGAGTAAAACAAAAAAAGTTGTTATACTTAAAAAATAGATAAAATCATTTATGTCTAATACACCGCGACTAATACTAGAGTAGTGGTAGTCCATGCCTAAGGATTCGGGATGGAAATTCCCCAGAATGTTATATTCAGACAAACCTTCAAAACCATAATACATAAAAAAGCATAAGAATACACCAATTACAAAGGCTACAATCTGGTTGTCGGTTATAGAGCTGCTGAAAACACCAATTGATGTATATGCTGCAGCAATAAAAACCAAGCCAAAATAAGAACCGATAATACTACCTGTATCTAAGTTTCCAATTGGATTTCCTAATTGGTATACACTATATACATATATAAATGTTGGTAATAAAGCTAGCAGGATCAATAAAAAGTATCCAAAAAACTTACCGAGTACTATTTTAATTACCGATACTGGTTTGGTTAATAAAATTTCAAGTGTCCCTTGCTTTTTTTCGTCGGCGAAACTTCTCATTGTAATAGCTGGAACCAGAAAAATGAAAATCCAAGGTGCCAAAGTGAAAAAGGACGAAAGGTCTGCAAACCCATTGTCTAATATGTTCATTTCACCCTTAAATACCCAAATTGCTAAACCAGTTAATAAAAGAAAAATGGCTATGACCAAATACCCAATAGGTGAGGCAAAAAAAGATCGGATTTCTTTTTTAAGTATTGCGAACATAGTTCTATCTAACGTTTTAAGATCAGTTTGCTAAGATAAACTTTCATGTTTAATAACACTCCATGCTTCAGGTTTATCGCTAAATAAGGGTTTAGTGATTGTCCAAACAGACCTAAATAATTCAGAATTACGATACGTTTCAAGGTCTTCTTCTTCAGTCCAATAACTATAAGTAAAAAAAATAGTTGGGTCGTTTAAATCTCTATATAATTCCAAAAATTTGCAACCTGGAAAATTTCGTATTTGATATTTGTGCAAATTAAAATCGGTCAAAAATTGTTCTACCATTTTCTCTTGAAACTTCATTTTTACAATCCTAACTAACATCACCTATTTTTGAAAGTTAATAGTAACAGTATCTCTTATTTTAAGCCCCATTAAAGTTGAAGCCCCACCAGTAGTGGTTGGATTGCCTTTATAAATAGCAATTTCTAAATACCCCGCTGAATTAAACACAATTATTTCCTTTCCATCAACATGCCGTTTGTCCTCTGGCAAATCAAAATTAATAACATCACTATACCTATTATAAATAGTTTTGAATTTATAGCTCCTAGCAGAGATTTCAAAAGGTCTCGTTTTTTGGATTGTTTCAAAAAACTTCCTAGAAATATTGGTGACCACATTGCCGTAATTGTCTATGTAAATAACCGTACCTATAATTTGGTTTTTTTCATCATTCACAAAAGGTTCAAGATTCTTGATAGGTTTTATATGTGTGATTTGTTTACCGATTACCTCCAGTGTTCCTCCTCTGGCAATATGACAAGCGACCTTAACAAACACATCTAAAACTGGAAAACTTGTTTCGATTCGATCATGGATGTTGATTTCAACAATTTTTGAAGGAACAATATTGGCACATATCATGCTCATAATACCATTGTTAGCACAGATAAAATAGTGTTCATCCAGATAAAGAGCGATGTGTTTATTCTCTTTGCTCAACTCCGCATCTATACCAATAACATGAATTGAACCCTTCGGAAAACTTTTGTAAGCATTCTGAATTATATACGCAGCTTCTGGAACATTGAACGGGGAAACTAAATGGGTGATATCAACAATTTTTGCGTCTTCAAGCTCGCTGTATATTGCTCCTTTCACAGCGCCGACAAAGTGATCTTTCTCGCCAAAATCAGTAGTTAGAGTGATAATCGCCATGTAAGATCGGTCAAAAAATTTATCAGTTGGTTATCAAAATTTGATGGGCCATATTCTGTTAAAAAAATGTTGGATATTAATTCAAATCGCCAACGGTCTATTAATTTTTTTCCTTTAGATTTGTAACTAAAGGGTTAAAAAACCTGCCCTTAATTTAACGACAAAACTAATAAATCTAAACTGAACATTGCACTAAATCCTGTCGCTTTTGAATGAACTCGTAATTGAATTGATGGAGATTGCTCCAAAGGAATTTTTCGGTGACCATAATGTCAATATCGAACTTCTTAAAAAATACTTTCCTAAAATTAAAATAGTCGCTAGAGGCAATAAAATTAAGGCCTACGGAGATGAGGACCAACTAGAGGAGTTTGATCGTCGTCTAGAAATGTTGATGGAGCATTATGCTAAATACAACAAATTGGATGAAAATATGATTGAAAGGGTATTGATGAGTCATAGCAAAGATGATTATTCTACCGACTCTCAGTACAATGAACCTATTCTTCATGGTGTAAACGGTAAAATAATTAAGGCAGAAACCCTTAACCAACGTAAGTTGGTGGAATCTATGAGCAAAAATGATATGGTTTTTGCGATTGGTCCAGCTGGTACTGGTAAAACATATACTGGCGTTGCACTGGCGGTTAAGGCTTTAAAAAATAAAGAAGTAAAGCGGATAATTCTAACACGTCCTGCAGTAGAGGCAGGAGAAAATCTTGGGTTTCTTCCTGGAGATTTGAAAGAAAAGTTAGATCCGTATATGCAACCTCTTTATGATGGTTTAAGAGATATGATTCCACCTGAGAAATTAGCGAGTTTCATTGAAAATGGGACTGTGCAGATTGCTCCTCTCGCATTTATGCGAGGTCGTACCTTGGATAATGCCTTTGTTATCTTAGATGAAGGTCAAAATACGACGCATGCTCAGATGAAAATGTTTTTAACCAGGATGGGAAGGAATGCTAAATTCTTAATTACGGGAGATCCTGGTCAAATAGATTTGCCTCGAAGGGTAATATCGGGCTTAAAAGAAGCTTTGTTGATATTGAAAGACGTTGAAGGAGTTGGCATGGTCTATTTAGATGATAAGGATGTAATTCGCCATAAATTGGTTAAAAAAGTAATTGCAGCTTATAATGGTATAGAACATGATTAAATTTGCAGAATTATAGCAGGAATTTCTAAATATTTAATTTTTTCAAATGTCTCATAATACCATTACTTCCACAGATTTTAAGTTTCCGGGACAAACTGGAGTGTATAAAGGCAAAGTGAGGGATGTTTATGCCGTCGCAGATAATTTACTTGTGATGATTGCAAGCGATCGGTTAAGTGCTTTTGATGTGGTTATGCCAAAGGGTATTCCATACAAGGGACAAATCCTTAATCAAATTGCAACAAAAATGATGAAGGATACTGAAGATTTGGTGCCAAATTGGTTAGAAGCGACTCCTGACCCAAATGTTGCCATAGGCGAAAAATGTGAGCCATTTAAAGTAGAAATGGTTATAAGGGGCTATTTGGCTGGACACGCCGCAAGGGAATATAAGTCAGGCAAACGTATGTTGTGTGGGGTTTCTATGCCGGAAGGAATGAAGGAAAACGATAAATTTCCAGAACCTATAATAACTCCAGCAACCAAAGCCGAACATGGCTTGCATGATGAAGATATAAGTAGGGAAGATATCTTGTCTAAAGGAATTGTATCCGCTGAGGATTATTCCATATTGGAAGATTATACCAGAAAATTATTTCAGAGAGGAACAGAATTAGCTGAAGAGCGTGGATTAATTTTGGTAGATACCAAGTATGAATTCGGTAAAACCGATTCTGGTAAAATTGTTTTAATCGACGAAATACATACACCCGATTCTTCTCGTTATTTTTATAAATCTGGTTATGAAGAACGGCAGGTAAGGGGAGAAGCCCAGAAACAACTAAGTAAAGAATTTGTGAGGCAATGGCTTATCTCAAATGGCTTTCAGGGTCTAGAAGGTCAAGTTTTGCCGGAAATGAGCGATGAATATATCGAAACTGTAAGTGATAGATATATTGAATTGTATGAAAATATTACCGGGGAAAAGTTTGTCAAAGCTGATGTTTCCAATATTTCTAAAAGGATAGAAGCAAATGTCTTGGCTTATCTTCAAGCTAGATAAAAACCTTTTAAAGCTTATTCAAAATGTATGATTTGCCGCATTTCAAAGATTTAGACGAAAAGCGTGTTTTTGAATTTATTGCAGATCATCCCTTCGCCTTAATAACAGGTTCCGATTCGGCAGGTATTCCTTTTGCCACCCAAATTCCGGTGTTTTTAGAACATGAAAATGAGAAAATGTATCTAAGAGGGCATATGATGAAAAATAATGATCACCATAAAGCTTTTTCAGAGAATCCGAACACTTTAGTGGTGTTTAGTTCACCTCATTCATATGTTAGTGCAACTTGGTACGATAATCCACACCAAGCTTCAACTTGGAATTATATGAGTGTACACGCAAAGGGCTTGATTAAGTTTTTAGATGATATTCATTTAATAAGCATATTAGAAAAAACCACCCTTCATTTCGAAGATGGAAACGATCGTTCTAGCACTTATTTTCATAACCTTTCAGAAAAATACACAAAACCATTAATGCGTGCCATCGTAGCTTTTGAAATTGAAATTGAAACGATGGAACATGTTTTTAAACTGAGTCAGAATAAAAATGAGGCGTCTTACCTTAATATCATTGAAAAATTAGAAAGTCGAAATTCATCTTCCCAATTTATAGCGGATGAAATGAAAAAGAGATATTCTGAATTATTTGGTAAAGAAAAATTTTAAGACCAATTTTCCCTTTTAATCAATTCAGTTACATGCGCAAGGTGGTGTTGACAATGCCAAGCATATAATGCAATTGCAATTTCGAGATTCATCGCTCCACCAAAACCTGGATGAATAAATTCTGTTTTTAAATCCTTAGGCGTAAACGATTTCAGTAGTGCCGTCCAACGAAGATGAAGGGCTTCCAATAATTGTAATGAAACTGACACGGGTAGTTGGTAATCCACTAATTTCGCCCATTCGCCTTCTTCATAAGTTTTAATAGTAGGTCGATCTTCAGTCAGGGCCAATTTAAATCTACAAATCGAATTTAAATGACTGTCAGCGCAATGATGAACAAGTTGTCTAACCGACCACCCTTCAGGGCGGTAAGGTTGATCAATTCTGCTATCGCCAACCACAAGAACAGCCTCCTTCAGTTTTTGGGGAAATTCTGAAATCACTTCAATATTCTTTAAAGTCTGTTCGTAGTTTACTTGCGTTGGCAATTCAAATTTTCCAATAGGATATTTTAATTGTTCTAACATCTCATTTTTAATAGGCTAACTAAAATACTAAAGAAAGCCTAAAGCTCAATACTTATATATTAAATGAACTTTTATATATTAGCTACTACACTTAAAATTTTCATGCAACAATTAGACTACTGGCTTTCCGAATTTGCCTCTTTCGTATGGGGTTTACCGTTATTGATAATTCTTATGGGAGGTGGGTTGTACCTCCTTATTCTTTCAAAATTTTTACCCTTTCGGTATTTCGGTCATGCCGTAAATGTTCTTAGAGGAAAGTATGATGACCCTAATGATCCTGGTCAAATCAGCCACTTTCAGGCCTTAAGTACTGCATTGGCTTCTACTATTGGTATGGGTAATGTTGCAGGAGTTGCGGTGGCAATTGCTATTGGTGGACCAGGAGCTATTTTTTGGATGTGGATTAGTGCTATAGTTGGTATGTGTACCAAATTTTTCACCTGTACCTTGGCAATACTTTACAGAGGTAAAGATTCTGAAGGTGAATTACAGGGTGGTCCTATGTATGTAATTCGAGAGGGGTTGGGTAAAGCTTGGCAACCTTTAGCTCTAATGTTTAGTTTATGTGGAATGATAGGAGCATTGCCTGTATTCAACGTAAATCAATTAACACAAGCGATAAACGACATTATTTTGGTTCCCCAAGGTTTAGATTTTGGTTTTAAATCTGACCTAGTCATAGGAATTGTACTGGCAATGATTACTTCCTTCGTAATTTTAGGTGGGCTGTCTAGAATTAGTAAGACTGCTTCAAAATTAGTACCCTTCATGGTTGTACTTTATTTTGGATCTGTCCTGATCATATTAGGTATTAATTACAATGTTGTACCCCATTATTTTACCTTGATTTTCACAGATGCATTTGACGCAGGTAATTTTAAAGGTGATGCCTTTTTAGGTGGAATGGTAGGAGGATTAATGCTATTAGGTATTAGAAGAGGAGCTTTTTCAAATGAAGCAGGTATTGGTACGGCACCTTTAGCTCATGGGGCGGCTAAAACCGATGAACCTATCAGGGAAGGATTGGTAGCTATGATGGGGCCTGCCATTGATACTTTGGTGGTTTGTACTCTTACAGCCCTTGCTATTTTGGTTACAAATGTATGGGAAGTAACTGATAACAATGGGGTAAGTTTAACAGCATCTGCTTTTCAGAATGCAATGCCTGGGTTTGGTAAATACCTATTGATGTTATGTGTGGCCGTGTTCAGTATTTCCTCTTTATTTTCCTATTCGTATTATGGAACTAAATGCATGGCCTACGTCTTTGGAGTAAAAAATGCAAAATATTATAACTATCTGTATATTTTAAGTATTGTAATTGGAGCAACTACCACCTTGAGTATCGTTATTAATTTGGTAGATGGTGTGTTTGCTTTAATGGCAATTCCTACAATGCTTTCTACTTTTATTTTGGCGCCGAGGGTTGTAAAAGAATTCAAAAACTATATACATAGATTAAGAAACAATACAGTTTAAAATTTTCAATTATAATGGATAAACACGAGAAATGCCATCGCTATTGGAAACGTAATATACGCTATGTTATGGTGTTGTTATTGATTTGGTTTGCAGCTTCTTACGGTGCTTCAATTATATTTAAAGATGAACTAAATGAGATTCAAATTGCGGGCTTTAAATTAGGCTTTTGGTTTGCCCAACAAGGCTCTATGTATGTGTTTGTCATTTTGATTTTTGTATACGTTTGGTTAATGAATCGTCTAGATAAAGAATTTGGTTATGATAAGTGATATTTTAACCCTTTCATTAGGTGTTCAGAATTGGACCTATATTTTAGTTGGACTTTCATTTTCTATTTACATAGGTATTGCAATATGGTCCCGGGCTGGGTCTACAAAAGAATTTTATGTTGCTGGAGGTGGGGTTTCTCCCTTGGCCAATGGTATGGCAACAGCGGCAGATTGGATGAGTGCCGCCTCATTTATTTCCATGGCAGGAATAATTTCATTTGCTGGCTATGATGGTGCTGTATATCTTATGGGCTGGACAGGCGGTTATGTACTGTTAGCATTATTGTTGGCTCCATATCTAAGAAAGTTCGGGAAGTTTACAGTGCCAGATTTCATAGGTGATCGCTATTATTCCAAAACGGCAAGAATCGTTGCGGTCCTCTGCGCACTCTTGGTGTCTTTTACTTATGTTGCCGGGCAAATGCGTGGGGTTGGTATTGTCTTTTCTCGCTTTTTAGAAGTGGATATTAATACAGGTGTAATTATTGGAATGCTCATTGTATTGTTTTATGCGGTATTAGGTGGTATGAAAGGAATAACTTATACTCAAGTCGCCCAATATTGTGTCTTGATTTTTGCCTTTATGGTACCTGCTATTTTTATCTCCATTCAAATGACCGGCAATCCAATTCCACAATTTGGATTTGGGAGTACCTTGAGTGACGGAAGTGGCACATATTTGTTAGATAAATTAGATGGTTTAAGCACAGAATTGGGATTTCATGAATATACAAGTGGATCTAAATCTTTAATTGATGTTTTCGCTATTACCTTGGCCCTTATGGTAGGTACCGCAGGATTACCACATGTAATTGTTAGATTTTTCACAGTTAAAAGAGTGAAAGATGCTCGATTGTCAGCTGGTATCGCATTATTATTAATTGTAATACTCTATTCTACAGCACCAGCAGTTGCTGCTTTTGCAAGAACCAATTTATTAACAACTGTAAGGGATCAGCCTTATGAAAATGTTCCAGAATGGTTCACAAAATGGGAAAAAACGGGTCTTGTTACTTTTACAGATAAAAATGGAGACGGCACCATTCAATATGTCGGGGATAAGGCAATAAATGAATTGGAAATTGATCCAGATATTACAGTGTTGGCAAATCCTGAAATTGCCGATTTACCAAATTGGGTTATTGCACTTGTTGCCGCAGGAGGGTTGGCAGCAGCTTTATCAACTGCGGCGGGGCTTTTATTGGTAATTTCTTCTTCTGTTTCCCATGATTTAATTAAGAAGGTGATTAATCCATCCATATCTGATAATGGAGAATTAATTGCTGCTAGAATAAGTGCCGTAGGTGCGGTTTGTGTAGCAGGTTATTTCGGCATCAACCCACCAGGTTTTGTTGCAGCGGTGGTTGCCCTAGCATTCGGACTTGCAGCCGCCTCATTTTTCCCGGCAATTATTTTAGGCATATTTTACAAAAGGATGAATAAAGAAGGAGCTGTAGCCGGCATGGTGGTTGGTATTTCCTTTATGTTGTACTATATGGTTAAATTCAAATTAGGATGGTTAGACGAAACTATACCGGATAAAAGTGAATGGTGGTTTGGAATTTCTCCGGAAGGATTTGGTACGGTTGCCATGGTCCTCAATTTTATTGTATCTATTGTTGTTATGAAATTTACCAAAGCACCACCCGAAGATGTGCAAGAATTGGTTGAAAATATCAGGATACCAAGTGGTGCAGGAGAGGCCCACGGCCATTAATCCTTAACTGATGGATTTTTTAAATTGTTGCGGAGTCATCATCTCCAACTTTTTAAATTGCCTGTTGAAATAACTAATATTATTGAATCCAGACTTAAAGGCTATTTCAGACATTCTAGAATCATTTGTTTCTTTCATTAATTTTTTGGCAAATTTTATTTTTTCAGAATTAATGTAGTCTATTGGGGAAATACCCAAAGTGTTTTTAAACTTTTTGTGAAAATGGGAGGTGCTCATACATGCCTTTTCAGCCAAAGTGTCTACAGATATATCCTTATTGGTTAAGTTTTGTTTGATGTACTTTATAACCATCCCAATACGGGTGTCATTGAAAATACCTTCAACATCGTTAAGAATAATGCTTTTTGCCTTTGTTTGTAAAAGCCTAACAATAAGTTCCTGTATCATTAAATCTAATAACACATCTTTACTCTTGCTGCCATTAATGAATGTATAGACTAATCGTTCAACCAAATGGTCTACCTCTACATTATTAGTTAAGTGGGAAGGATTGTTATCTATGGACCAATTATTATTTTCCCTTTCTATTGCAACATGATGGTTAAATTTTTCAACTACTTCACCAATTTTTTCAGAATCTATTCCTAAAGCTAAACATTGGGTTGGTTGATTTTCTGTTGCCAAAGGAAAATCGATCACCATTGCCTTATTACTAGGCATAACTACAGATTCTCCTGGGAAAAAGTCGAAGGATGGGATACCTTCTAAATGCATTATTTTTTTTCCAGTCAGCATGCTTGCAATTACTGGAAAATCAAATTCTAACCGGACTTTTTCAGCGTATGTATGGGTTTCATAAATGTTTAACTCAGCATAATCTGCATTGTAGGTAGTACGGTTTTCTACCAAAGTGTTCAACTTACGATTTGCAATATGGTGTCTTAAAAGATGATCCATTATTCAAAATTAATGAAAGTGAGGAATTATTTCCAACGATAATAGTATTGTACAATTTTATAATAATAATGTTCAATTATTTAGCGGATTATCAAAATATCTTTATCAAAATTAGTTAAAAGGAAATTTAAACCTTAAAAATTTAAGAATAAAATAATTTAGGAAATTTACCCTTACTAATTAGTGTCAAAGATTAAAACCTAGTTAAAATGAGTTACAGTAAACCAAAATTTAAAGATTCCTATGGGAATTTTATTAATGGAAAATTTGTTCCACCTGTCAATGGGGAATATTTTGAAAATCGATCTCCGATAGATAATAGTGTTATTGCCAAATACCCTAGATCTACTAAGGAGGATATAGAGAATGCAGTAGATGCGGCTAATGCAGCAAAAGAATCTTGGGGCAATACATCTGCGGCTGAAAGGGCAGCCTTACTCAATAAGGTTGCAGATATCATAGAAGAAAACCTTGAAGAATTTGCAGTTGTTGAAACTTGTGATAATGGTAAGCCTATACGAGAAACCTTAAATGCTGATGTTCCTTTAAGTGTTGACCATTGGCGATATTTTGCTGCCTGTATTAGGGCTGAGGAAGGTACCGCAACTGAATTGGATGCAAATACCCTATCCTTAAACATTAAAGAGCCGTTGGGAGTTGTTGGGCAAATAATTCCATGGAATTTCCCTTTGCTTATGCTTTCTTGGAAATTACCTCCGGCTTTGGCTACTGGTAATTGTGTAGTGCTAAAGCCCGCTGAGCAAACACCATCTTCTGCAACATTGTTGATGGAAAAGATTGCTGATGTGTTTCCTCCAGGGGTTGTTAATGTTGTTCATGGTTTCGGACCAGAAGCAGGGAAGCCCTTGGCTTCAAGTTCTAAAGTGGATAAGGTAGCCTTTACAGGTGAAACAACCACAGGTCAATTAATTATGCAGTATGCATCTAAAAACCTAAATCCGGTTACGATGGAGCTTGGGGGTAAATCTCCAAATATCTTCTTCAGTAGCGTGATGGATGAGGATGACGATTATTTAGATAAGGCAATTGAAGGTGCAGTTTTATTTGCGTTCAACCAAGGTGAGGTATGTACATGTCCATCTAGAATATTGGTGCAAGAAGATATTTACGACAAATTTATGGAACGTGTCGTGGAAAGAACCGAGGCCATTATTCAGGGAAATCCATATGACACGTCTACGATGGTGGGAGCCCAAGCATCTAATGATCAGTATGAGAAAATCAAATCCTATATTAATATTGGAAAAGAAGAAGGGGCTAAGGTGTTATGCGGTGGTGAGGCAAACAAATTATCTGGTGATTGCGAATCAGGCTTTTATATTAAACCCACCATATTAGAAGGTCATAATAAAATGCGTGTATTCCAAGAAGAAATTTTTGGTCCAGTTGTTTGCGTAACTAAATTTAGAGATGAAGCAGAGGCATTAGAAATAGCCAATGACACCTTATATGGTTTAGGAGCTGGAGTTTGGACAAGGGATGCACACCAATTGTATCAAATACCTAGAGCCATTAAAGCTGGTAGGGTGTGGGTGAATTGTTATCACGCTTACCCAGCGCATGCACCTTTCGGAGGATATAAAAAATCTGGATTTGGCCGTGAAAATCATGTAATGATGATGGATCATTACCGTCAAAACAAAAACATGTTGATTTCCTATGACAAAAATAAATTAGGTTTCTTTTAGTTAGATTTAATTTTAGACAGAAGGGCTGGACATGTTATGTTCAGCCTTTTTCTTATTTTTAATCCATGCAAAGAATAGCAATTACAGACAAAGCTTCAGCGGTTGTAGACCAATTGAAAAACCAGCACGGGGAACTCATTTTTCACCAAAGTGGTGGCTGTTGCGATGGTTCTGCACCCATGATTTTTGAAAAAGACGACATGTATTTGGACGAAAGCGATATTTTGCTGGGTAATGTTAATGGTGTAAATTTTTACATGAATCAAGACCAATTTGAATATTGGAAGCATACCCATTTAACGATCGATATTACTGAGGGGAGAGGCGCAAGTTTTTCTCTTGAAATTCCGTTGGGAGTTCGGTTCATTATAAACTCTCGATTGCTCACTTCTGAGGAGCAAGAATATTTTAATTCATAACTAACTAATTTACCAAGGCTTAATAGTTTCATGAGTAATTATCATATTAAAAATTTAGAAGAATATTATCAGGTATACCGTAAATCTGTTAGGTTTCCTGAAGTTTTTTGGGAAGAAATTGCAGAAGAACATTTTCAATGGTACAAACGTTGGGATAAGGTTTTAGAATGGGATTTTACCAAACCAGAAGTTAAGTGGTTTCAAGGTGCCAAATTGAATATCACTGAAAATTGCCTCGATCGACATCTTAGAATTAGAGGTGATAAAACCGCTATTTTGTTTGAACCTAATAATCCCGATGAACCATCACAACACATCACTTATAAACAGTTACATGCCAGAGTTAATAAAATGGCAAATGTATTGAAGAGTGAAGGGATTCAAAAAGGAGATAGGGTATGTATATATTTGCCAATGATTCCAGAATTGGCGTTTGCAATATTGGCATGTGCAAGAATTGGTGCAATACATTCAGTAGTTTTTGCCGGATTTAGCTCCACTGCCTTAGCGACGAGAATTAATGATTGTGATTGTAAATTGGTAATTACAAGTGATGGTTCTTATCGTGGATCTAAAACCATAGACCTAAAAGGAATTGTTGATGAAGCTTTGGAGAAATGTCCGAATGTTTCTTCTGTTTTAGTTGTGAATCGCATAGATTCAAAAATTGAGATGAAGGAGGGTAGGGATAAATGGTTGCAGCCACTCCTTGATGAGGCTTTCGATGAATGTACTCCTGAAGTAATGGACGCAGAGGATCCACTTTTCATTTTATACACTTCAGGATCTACTGGTAAACCAAAAGGAATGGTTCATACCACTGCCGGTTATATGGTTTACACAGCTTATACCTTTAAAAATATTTTTCAATATAGGGAACAAGATATTTATTGGTGTACTGCCGATATTGGTTGGATAACCGGACACAGTTATATCGTTTATGGTCCTTTGGCGAATGGAGCTACTTCTGTAATGTTCGAAGGCGTTCCAAGCTACCCAGACTTTGGAAGGTTTTGGGAAATTGTGGATAAACATAAAGTAACCCAATTCTATACTGCACCAACAGCTATTAGGGCATTGGCAAAAGAAGGGGTTGAGCATATTGAAAAATTTGACTTATCGTCCTTAAAAGTATTGGGTACAGTTGGAGAACCGATAAACGAAGAAGCTTGGCATTGGTATGATGACAATATCGGGAAAAAGAAGAGTCCGATTGTAGATACTTGGTGGCAAACAGAAACAGGGGGCGTTATGATTTCTCCGATTCCATTCGCCACGCCAACGAAACCAACATACGCCACTTTACCCTTTCCGGGCATACAACCTGCTTTAATGGATGAAAATGGTTCTGAAATTCATGGGAACCAAGTTGATGGAAGGTTGTGTATTAAATTTCCTTGGCCTTCAATGGCAAGAACAATTTGGGGTAATCATGAAAGATATCGAGATACATATTTCTCCGCATTTCAAAACAAGTATTTCACTGGTGATGGTGCACTTCGGGATGAAGTAGGCTATTACAGAATTACTGGTCGAGTGGATGATGTGATTATCGTTTCTGGTCATAATTTAGGAACAGCACCTATTGAGGATGCTATCAATGAGCATCCTGCCGTTGCAGAATCAGCTATAGTTGGTTATCCCCATGATATTAAGGGAAATGCTCTTTATGGTTATGTCACCCTAAAGGAAACGGGAGAATATAGAAATCAGGATAACCTTAGAAAAGAAATTAACCAGCTAATCACGGAAATGATTGGACCGATAGCAAAATTGGATAAAATTCAGTTTACAGCTGGTTTACCCAAAACTAGATCAGGAAAAATCATGCGTAGAATACTACGTAAAATTGCGTCTGGCGAAACTACTAACTTAGGAGATACTAGTACACTCCTAAATCCGGAAGTTGTGCAGGAAATAATGGATAATGTTTTGAAATAATCACTTTAAACTAATTTGGAAGAGTTCACCCAACTATTTGAGGTAATTAATCAACAGGTTTCTTTGGAAGATTCTGATAAGGAAAAGCTGTGTAAGTTTTTTGAGATTAATTATTACAAAAAAGGTGATTATATATTAAAAGTAGGTGAGGTTGCCCGTTCTGTATGTTATATCAATAATGGTTGTACGCGCATGTTTTATTTAGATGAACAGGGGCAGGAACATATTATAATGTTTTCGGTAGAGGGGTGGTGGACTTCAGATTTAGGGAGTCTAATTAGCCAGACGCCCTCTGATTTCAATGTGGAGTGTCTTGAAGACTCGGAGGTTTTTGAAATTTCACATTCAAATTTAGATCCCATGTTTTTTGAAGTTCCTAAGATGGAACGTTTCTTTAGGAAGTTGGTGGAACGTGCTTATGTTGCATCGCAAAATAGAATTGTAAAAAGCTTCAGTCTCACTGCTAAGGAGCGTTATTTGGAATTTAATGAGCAATATCCTCATATTGAAACCAGGATACCACAATACATGTTAGCTTCTTATTTAGGTATTACAAAAGAGTTTTTAAGCAAAATCAAAAACTCTGTAAAAAACAAATCATAAAATTTTCATAATTCTGCCAATGTTAAACTAGTTTATTTTTTATCCGACTTAATAGAGGGAAATTTGCCTCGTAGAACAATAAAAATAAACATATTATGATAGCTAAATCTTTAACATTAACAGGAATTTTTGCATTTGCAACCTTTACTTCTCCAACTATAGAAACTGTAGAAAAGGAAGTAAACATTGAACAAAGTCAAGTAGTTTGGAAAGGTTACAAAGTAACTGGGTCACACCAAGGAACAGTTGATTTATCTTCCGGAAAATTAGTTTTCGATGGTGATAATTTAGTAGGAGGTACTTTTACAATTGACATGGCTTCATTAGAATCAACTGATTTAAGTGGAGATATGAAAGGAAAATTAGATGGACACTTAAAATCTAATGACTTCTTTGGTGTAGAGCAACATCCTAAAGCGACTCTAGTATTTACGAGTGTTAAACCTAACGGTAAAAATGCTTATGAAGTTACTGGTGATTTAACCATTAAAGGACATACAAATCCTGTAACATTCGATTTGTCTATTTATGGACAAAAAGCAAATGCCGCTTTAAAAATCGACAGATCTAAATACGATGTTAGATATGGTTCAACCAGCTTTTTTGACGGGTTGAAAGACAAAGCAATTTACGATGAATTTGACATTATCGTAGACCTTGAGTTTTAATTAATAGCGAATTGATTATTGAAAAAACCGTCTCATATTGAGACGGTTTTTTTTTAATTATTATAGGATTCTTTTATATAACTCCATCCAGCCTTTTGTTTAACAGCTAATTCAAAGATTGCATCCGGAACTACATTAACCCCTTCTATAAGATCACTTTTTTGAACATTACGTCTTTTCATTGTACCATTGCATGCGTTTACAGTTACATTTTTTCGCTTGCTTAATTCAATTATACCATCCGTTACGGATGATTTCCCTTTTAAGAGCATATCTAATGCTCCCCCATAAACGACAATTTCAAATTCAGATTCTGGATAGGCCTCAGACATTCCTTTAACGTGTCTAACTGTTGCCTGTTGTGGTTCAACATGGCTGCTAGTTACGTCAAATAATATTTTAACTGGATTATCCTGAGTAAATCCAACTATGCTAAATAAGAAAATTACAACGCTTAAAATAGAGTGTTTCATTTTTTAAAAAATTTATATAATAATTATTCTCCTGCAAAAATATAGGCACATCCTTTTTTCTGTGCTCTTTCTAAAGCCCATACACCGGATGGAACCGATTGAATGCCAGGTAAAAGACCGCTTTTCCAATCTGCATATACATCTTCTGCTTTTAGCCCCATTGGTCCTGCCACAAAGCCACTATAAACGTTTAAGGCCAAATCGCATACGCAAAATAGTGAGCCTCGGGCTTGTAAATCTTTTATTCCTTGAATAATAGGTAATGGCATGTCTTTACCATGTGGTTCGTAAACAGTATTTCTAATGGCAGGTTCTCCGGTATTGTTATCGTTAATATGAAAAAATTCTCCCAATTTGTATTTTTCCCATAAACGATCTTCCATTGCGTAAGGTATCGCATCATGTCTTAATACTGTCATCGCAGTCATATTGCTGTCTTCGACACCTGTTTGATTATTTGTCATTAAAAAGGCAAAATTCCATACAACAGGGAAAGCTTGGTGTGGTTTAGAGCCATCATAAACAACCCTGTGCTCACCTTTTATTTTATCAAAAAAATCTTCGGCTTCACTGGCCAAGACTTTTCTTTTCATTAAATTTTCAGGAGTGTTAAATTGAGTTCCTGTCATTGCAGTAATACTAGCTGCAGTCATACCCATACCTAGGGTGGCTAAAAAAGCTCTTCGTTGATTAAAATTGTTAGATTCCATTGTTTTGAGATTTAATTATTTGGTTTTATTGATGTTAAATTCCTTTTTGTAGAATTCCATAATGGGTTGAAATGGGCCAAGCTGATGTTGTTCAGTAGAGAAGGAGTCTGCGTAGGGTGGATAAGGAGTAGATACAGGTTTTTTCTTTATATCTGGAAAATCCAATTCTAGATTTTGTTTAATAGGACGTTCTTTTGAATTAATATAACCCGCCACATCATATGCCTCTTCATCAGTTAAAATTGGGTTGTCATGTGTGGTTCCAAAAGGCATGTTTCCTTTAATGAATTCCGCTGCAGTAATCACCCTTGTCATTCCGGCCCCATTATTATAGGAATCATTACCCCATAATGGTGGATATAGATAGGTTATTGAATCTGCTAATTTTTGTCCTGAACCATCTTTTAAATGACATACCATACAATGCGTTTCAAAAACTCTCTGCCCATTCTCCAGATCAACCTTGCGATTCGGAATATTTATGGTTAAGAAACCTGTATGTTCTATTTTTCCATCTTCAGGTGCATATCTACTAAGCCAATTTAAGTAGGCTATATAAGCTTTCATTTCGCGACTATTTTCGGGTAAAACAGTACCGTTCATACTGCGTTCAAAGCATCCGTTAATTCGCTCTTTCAAAGTTCCAATTTTATTTTCTCTACCTCTGAATTGAGGAAATCGCTGAACAATCCCGATTAATGGAGCGGATGCTGGTTTTGTCCCCCCGTTTAAATGACAATTATTACAGGCTAAATTATTTCCAGAATAACCAGTTTGGTTTGAGAGATTTTTTGGGCCAATATATTGCGGGGTAAACTTGAAAAGATTGTATCCGTATTTAATTAATTCGTTTTCTGGTGTATCTTCAAGGAATGTTGGATCATAATTAGCGGCATAGATATTTCCTGTGTAAAATTCCTCTTGTTTAGAATCTTGTTTTAGGCGAAAAATATAAATAACCAATACCAAGATAATTGTAGAAAGAATGATGCAACAAAAGATACCGAATCGGCCATTGTTAATTTTCTTCTCCATGATAGATGATACCAAATCATAATAAATATGATCTGCTCACGAATAGAAATGGGCTGTCTTAGGTGGGGGAGAGAATTGTACTACAATACATTAAAGCTACAGCTAAATGTAGAAAATGCCAAATTAAATTAGGCTAACTACTATTATTCCATCTTTTGGAAGATGCAAAACAAAAAATTCTGATTGCTATTGTTGGGAGTAATATGATCTTTTTTTATGCACTTTAATTTGGTGAAATTGGTTTTGAAAACCGAAGTCATTTCTTCTTCTGAATAACGATGAATATTAAGACCACTACATTTTAATGGGCCATCCTCTGAAAAAGTTCCAAGTATAAGGTAACCATTTGGTTTTAAATAATTCGTTACCTTTTGAACATAGGTTTCTATTTCTATTTTATCATTTAAAAAATGGAAGGCAGCCCTATCATGCCACAAATCAAATTTTTTGTTGGTATTAAAATCCAATATATCTGAGGCTTCCCAATTTATATGTTGAGATTTTTCACCTAATCTAATCTTTGCATGCTCAAGGGAAGTCTCTGAAATATCTAATACCGTAATATCTTCATATCCCAGTTTAAGCAATTCATCGACAAACAAGCTATCGCCACCCCCAATATCAATAATTGACACGTCGGTAGGCAAACTAATGTCTTTAATTAAATCTATCGAAACCTCCGGGTTTTCTTGATACCAGCTAACTTTTGTAGTGTCTTTTGTTTGGTAAATATTCTCCCAGTGTAATTTGTTTTCTGTATCCATTTTGTAAAAAAATGAAGTTCGGAAATTTATTCGACCTGAGACAAATTAAATAATCAAATTGAAGAATTATCAAGATGAATTATTCAACAGTATTCTTTAAAACCCCAATTTTATCAATGGCAATTATTATTTCATCACCTGAATTTAAGGTGAATTCGGATGCAGGGATAATACCAGTTCCTGTCATAAGCAAGCATCCATTTGGGAAACTACATTCCCTAAATAAATAATCGGTTAAATCAATTAGGGAACGCTTCATCTGTGAAAATTGTGTTGACTCCGACCAAACCACTTGTTCACCCCTTCGGATTTCAAGGGAAATTTCTGTATCTGGTTTGGGAAAGTCTTCATCCAAATAGAGGCATGGACCAATAGATGCTGAGCCATCGTAAGTTTTAGCTTGTGGCAAATAAAGGGGGTTCTCTCCTTCAATACTTCGAGAACTCATATCATTTCCAATTGTATAACCTATAATTTTCTTGTTAGAAGTTACCATAATTGTAAATTCTGGCTCTGGTACATTCCAAGTTGAATCTCTTCGAATTCGCACCTTTCCATTTTGGCCCACACAACGAAGAGCGTTTCCCTTATAGAACAATTCTGGGCGGTCAGCGTGATACACTTTTTCATAAAAAGTGCCACCACCTGCCTTGAGTGATTCTTCTAAACGGGCCATTTTACTATTAAAATAGGTAACCCCACTTGCCCATATTTCTTGACTTCTTATCGGTGGTAAAATATCCCCCACTTCCTCGACAATATCCAATCCATTCTCAATCAAAGTTTCACATTTAGTCCTTAAATTATCGTCATTTATGAATTTGTCCCAATCTTCATTAACACCATAATTTTGTTCATTATGTTGGATGATAACTCCACTTGTTGTATTGAATATCTTCATATTTAATTTATTAATAGTCTCAAAATTGCAAGAAATAGAATAACTGAAACACCTAAAATAAGGCTTCCCATCGTATGAAATTTATAGCCTAATTTACTTTCCATATTAGACATTCCCGTAACAACCCAAAAAAAGCTGTCGTTAGCATGTGAGGCTACCGATGAACCTGCACCGATAGATAATACTACTAAGGCTTTGTCTATTTCGGATTCAAACCCTAAGGACATTAACATTGGTGCTACAATAGATGCAGTTGTTATTAAAGCGACCGTACTTGAACCTTGTGCCGTTTTTATTGCAGAAGCCAACAAGAAAGGCATAAATAATCCCATATTCATGCTAGACATACTATCTCCTAAAATTTTTACAACCCCAGAATCCCTTAATACTTGTCCAAATATTCCGCCGGCACCTGTAATTAAAAGGATAGATGATGCTGATACCAAAGCCTTTCCTATCCATCCAGTAGTAGAAAAAATTTCACGATCTAATTTTTTTGGCAGAAGTATTGCGAAGATACAGCCAATTATAAGAGCTATGAATGGCTCGCCTAAAAACACTATTGTCTTATACCAAAATGGAATAATTTCAGAATTTTCAGTAATTGGTTTAAATAAAGTGAGTGCAGATTTTAAAACAATTAGAACAATCGGAACTATAATTGGCAAAACCGATTTGCTGGCAGAAGGGGATGTTTTTAATTTTAGTTCAATGTCACTTTCATTTAGTTTCGGATTTGGATCTATATAGGTTTTAGAAACATAAATTTTTATGAAAATTAAAACCATGGTAAGGCCAAACAAACTTGCAGGTATTCCTATCAACATTACCCATCCCAAATTTGCATTTAAAAAGTGAGCAGCTGCAATTGGTCCAGGGGTAGGAGGAACTAAAGTATGAGAAGCCATTAATCCCATCGCTAGGGCAATAGTCGTGGCAGTTAGGGTAATGCCTGCCTTTTTAGCCAAACTCTTATTTAGGGGAGACATTAGCATAAATCCACTGTCCGCAAATACCGGAATAGAAATGATCCAACCAATAAGCCCCATGGCAAGCGGTGTTTTGCGTTTACCGGTCAAATTCAAAACTTTGTCTGCGAGAGCGTATGCACCTCCTGTATTTTCTAAAAATGCCCCTATTATTACCCCAAAAATTATAATTAGACCAATACCAGCCATGGTATTACCGAATCCTTTGTTAATGGAAGAGATTATTTGATCAAATGGCATTCCTGAGACTAAACCGAAAATAATTGCGACTAATAAAAGTGCTATAAAAGCATGCATTTTTACTTTTGCGGTTAACCAAACCACTAATGAAATACTTAATACAAGAAACAATATAGACATTCTAATTAATGTAAATCGCGAGAAACTTTTGATCCTGATTTGCCGACTAGAAAATCCAAGTCAGCACCGAGATGTGCTTGTTCAACGTGGTCTATATACAATTTAACATAGCCACGATTGACATCTAACGATTCAGGTTTCATATTTAATTTTCTATATTGAATTTCTTCTTCACTAAGTTCAAGTTGAAGCAGTTTGTTTTTTACATCTAATGTGATGTAATCGCCATTTTCAACAATGGCCAAGGTACCACCGATGGTAGATTCTGGTGAAATGTGAAGCACAACTGTACCATACGCGGTTCCGCTCATTCTTCCATCAGAGATTCTAACCATATCCTTAACACCTTTTTCTATTAATTTTTTAGGTAAATCAACATTTCCAACTTCGGGCATACCTGGATAACCTTTGGGGCCAACTCCTTTTAAAACAATCACAGAATTCTCATCAACATCTAAATCAGGATCATCGACACGTTGGTGATAATCTTCAATATTTTCGAATACAACTGCTTTACCTCTGTGTTGCATCAATTTTGGCGTTGCAGCTGAAGGTTTTATAATTGCCCCGTTTTCACAAAGATTCCCTTTTAAGACCGTTATGCCTGCATTTTCTTTGAGAGGTTCTTTCAAGGTTTTAATTACTTCTGAATTATAACAAGAAGCCTTTTCATAATTATCGATAATTTTTTGCCCGTTAACTGTAATACATTCTTTATGAAGTAATGTTGTCAATTCCTTCATAACGAAAGAAAGCCCTCCAGCGTAATAAAAATCTTCCATGAGATATTTTCCTGAAGGCATCAAATTCACTAATAACGGTACTTCACTACCAAGACTATCAAATTCTTCTAATTTGAGATCAACTCCAATTCGTCTAGCAATGGCAATAAGGTGTATAATAAGATTAGTAGAACCTCCTACGGCAGCGTTGACAATGATAGCATTTTCGAAGGCCTTTTTGGTTAATACTTTGGAAAGGGTAAGATCTTCCTTTACCATCTCAACTATTCGCCTTCCAGAGAATTGTTGAAAAACCTTTTTCCTTGAATCCGCAGCCGGAATTGACGAAATTCCTGGCAAGGTTAGTCCTAATGCTTCACTCATTACTGCCATGGTTGATGCTGTACCCATGGTATTACAATGGCCGATGCTTCTAGCAGCACAGGATTCAGCTTCATATAATTCTTCAGCCAATAATTGACCTTTATTCTGACGCTCTTTTATCATCCAATTGAAGGATCCTGAGCCGATGGTCTCATTTCTAAAACGACCGTTTAACATTGGGCCGCCTGTAACGACAATAGTAGGTAAATCTACACTGCAGGCACCCATAATGGTTGATGGTGTTGTTTTGTCACATCCGGTAAGTAAAACCACTCCATCAATTGGATTGGCACGTAAAGTTTCTTCCACATCCATACTAACCAAGTTTCTAAAAAGCATGGTTGTAGGTTTCATTATGGTTTCCCCCAAAGACATAACGGGGAATTCTAGGGGAAATCCACCAGCTTCCAAAATTCCCTTTTTCACAGTCTCAGCAACATCTCTTAGGTGGGCATTACATGGGGTAAGTTCGGACCATGTATTGCAAATACCTATAACTGGCTTGCCCTGAAAATAGTCGTCTGGGTATCCTTGGTTACGTAACCAAGATCTATGAACAAAACCCATTTTGTCCATATTTTGAAACCATTCTTGGCTTCTCAAAGAAAGTTTTTCAGACACTTAGATAATTAGTTAGTGGCGCAAACGGTTGCGCTGAAAACTAAAAGTATTCAAAATACATAACTAATCAAAATGGAACTAAAACTTCATTGGATAATCTATTATGGATTACCCATAACTTATAAATTTCGTCAACAATTATCAATTATGGCTTAATGAAGGAATTCTATTAAGGGAGAACTTTCTTTTTAAAAAATAAAAGAAATTTGGTATAACTAAATATGAGGTACTAATTCTAAAGAACTAAAACAATACCGGCAACAAATGAGATTATCCAAGCCCCATAAAACCAATGGAAACGACGACTATACCAAATAAATGAAGCTAACATTAAAAGCATAATAATCAAGGATAATATAAAAACATAATCGTTGCCAAAAAGCCAATATATAGATCTATTAATAGCCGCTTGTGTTAGACAAAAAGCCCCAAAAGTCATCATTAATTTATGCAGTTTTGGATTATCTCTTCTTTTTGTAAACCCAATTGTTATAACTATGGTAGCAACAACTGCTTGAACCGAAACCATTGTGGGAAGTGCATTTAGACTACCATTTGCCTTAAGTTCATAATAAACCAAGTAACCAACGCTACCAATGAGGAGATAAAATAAAGGAAGCCCTAAAAGACCAAGCTTTTTGTGGATATTAACATGATTACTTTTAACTAAAGCGTTTTGAGCAATTAGTAAGCTAAACCACAAAAAAGCAATAAAGCCATGGATTATAAACTTTAAATCAGAATTGCTTTCCTGGTCTACTTGAGTCAGCCAATTATCAGAAAATCCTACCATCATAAATATCCAGTATATAATGGCCATGATTAATAAAAAGTGCTTTCTAATCATATCTAAGAGTTAGGAAATTAACTTTTCAACCATTTTCCTTACGGTTCTTTTACAAGAATAACCATATAATTTTAATTTCCAATCAACTTTTTTGTTTGAAGGGCAATCTCCAATTCTTCATTTGTCGGTATTACCCAAACCTGAACTTTGCTTTCATTGGAATTTATTTTATGATTACTTTTTATTTTCATCTCATTTAATGATGAATCAATTTCAATTCCTAAAAAATTTAATTCTGAACAAACCAATTCTCTTATCACGGAGCTATTTTCGCCAATTCCGGCAGTAAAAACCAAGGCGTCTAAAGCATTCATTTCAGCGATATAAGCACCAATATATTTTTTTATTCGCTGTACATACATATCTATTGCTAAACTTGCTTTTTTATCACCTATATCTCTTTTCTCAAGGACATCGCGCATATCATTACTTCCAGCAATTCCTTTTAGACCACTCTCTTTATTAAGCAAAGTGTCTATTTCTTGAAATGACATGCCCATTTTGGTTCCTAGAAAGAAGGGTATTGATGGGTCTATATCACCAGACCTTGTTCCCATCATCAAACCTGCTAAGGGAGACAACCCCATACTAGTATCAATACATTTACCGCCTTTTACTGCTGACATACTACAACCGTTACCTAAATGTATGGTAATTATAGCCGTATCCTTTTCTTCTTTGTCAAGTAGTTTAAGCGCCTCTTTTGTTACAAATGAATGAGAACTTCCATGCATACCATATGCTCTTACCTGTTCATTTTCGTATAGATAATTTGGTATTGGATAGCGATACGATTTTGAAGGCATAGTTTGGTGGAAGGCAGTGTCGAATACAGCCACCTGTTTTGCACTTGGGAAAAAATGCTCAGCCACTTCAATACCTTCCAAATTTGAAGGGTTATGTAAGGGTGCGAGAGGAATTAATCGCTTAATAACGGATTTAACATTTTCGGTAATTAGAACAGCTCCGCTATAAAATTCACCTCCATGAACTACTCGGTGCCCGATAGCTTCAATTTCATTTGGGTCTTTGAGAAGGTTATTGCCTGGATCAGTTATGACCTCAATAATATTTCTTAAACCTTCTTTATGATCCTTAATGGTTAAGGATTTTTTAAATTCTTTTTCGAAGTCTTTGCTGGATATGGAATACTTGTAGTTAGACCGGTTCTCTCCAATGCGTTCAATTGATCCATTGGCCAACACATTATTATTCGCCATTTCATACAGTACATATTTTATGGACGAACTTCCAGTATTTATAACTAATATTTTCATGTGATCTTAGTTCAAGCTAAATTATTGGTTTTCGTCTTGGGCCTGTATTGCGGTAATTACAACGGTATTTACAATATCTGTAACGGTACATCCACGGCTTAGGTCATTTACAGGTTTATTCAACCCCTGTAATACCGGACCTATAGCAATAGCGCCTGTTTCCCTTTGTACAGCTTTATAGGTGTTATTGCCAGTATTCAAGTCTGGAAAAATCAGAACATTTGCTTTGCCGGCCACTTCTGAATCCGGCATTTTCTTTTGGCCAACACCCATATCTACTGCCGCATCATATTGAATTGGACCTTCGATTTTTAAAACGGGATTTTTTGATTTTGCAATTTTTGTTGCAATCCTAACTTTTTCTACTTCTTCGCCCTTTCCTGAAGAGCCAGAAGAATAAGACAACATGGCTACTTTTGGATTTAACCCAAAGGATTCTGCTGTTTGGGCAGAAGCCAAAGCAATTTCAGCTAGTTGTTCGGCTGTTGGGTTAGGATTTACAGCGCAATCTCCATAAACTAAAACCCGGTCTTCGAGACACATGAAGAAAACAGATGAAACTACAGAGAACCCTGGTTTTGTTTTAACAATTTGCAACGCAGGTCTAATAGTATGCTGGGTGGTATTTACAGCGCCTGAAACCATACCGTCCGCATCACCCATCAGCACCATCATTGTAGCGAAATAGGTGAAATCTGAAAGCAAATCTTTTGCCATATCGGTGTTTACACCTTTATGTTTTCTCTTTTCACAAAGACTAATTACATAATCAGAATACTTAGGGTAGAGTAGAGGTTCTATAATTTCAATTCTACTTAAATCTAGCATTATACCCATTCGATCTAAATTCTTTTGAATTTGATCTGGGTTTCCTAATAGAATAATTTTAACTAATTCTCTAGAAGTTAATATCTCTGCTGCCTTAAGTATTCTTTCATCATCACTTTCTGGTAAAACAATCCGTTTTATGTTCGATTTTGCTTTCTTAAATAAGCTGTATTCAAACATTTTTGGTGTAATTACACTACTGGGTGGTGTAATTTCAAAGCGCTCCATCAACTGTGGAATATTGACGTGTTTTTCAAAAACCTGTAATGCTAAGGAAATTTTACCTTCATTTTTAGAAGTAATGTATGAACGTACATTAGCCACTGCTTGTGCAGTTTCAAATGTATTTGTCTTTACAGAAATTATAGGTACAATATCCTTCAAACCTTCTAGTAGTTTGTAATAAGCATCTTCCAAATCATACCCGGCAGAAAGAATTATTCCAGCCAATGAAGGATAATTGGAAGATTGATGTGCTTGCAAGGTGGTCATTACTATATCACCACGATCCCCAGGAGTTATAATTAATGAATTTTCTTTTATACGTTGAAGGTAATTATGAGGCTGCATTGCCGCAATGGTATAATAGTATGCCAATCGGTTTAATTGGTTTTCACCGTATAAAATTTCAGCATTTAATGCATTTGCTATCTCATGAATAGTAGGGCTACTTAGTCCCTTATCACATGGTATTAGGTCCACTGAACTTAGATCAGGGGGCAGATGGGCTAGAAGCTCGTTTCTTAATTGTTCTGCAATACTATCTGGTACCAGGTTAACAATAACCTTAATGACCTGACAACCGTGGGAAAGAAAATTGTCAACGTTTTGATAAATAGTATAGGCTTGCTCTTCTATACTGACATCTTCATAACCTTTGCCTACGATTATTACTGGACTTCCTAGGTTTTTGGCAATTTCTAAATTTAAATTGAATTCATAGACTGAATTTTTACTTTCAAAATCGCTTCCTTCAATTAAAACAATGTCAAAACGATCCTCAAGTGCCTTAAATTTTTGAATGATTTTGTCAATAATTTCATCATGGTTACCCTGACTTTCCAATTCTTGCAGTTGGTCTATTGTAAACCCATAAGAATCTTCGTAGTCTATATTAATTTTGAAATTGTTGATGAACAATTCCAAATCGACATCCATTTCCTTGCCAGGTTTGGTTTTTATAATTGGCCTAAAAACACCAACTTTCTGACCTGTTCTGAGGAAATGTTCAATTAAACCTAGGACAACCAAAGACTTACCTGTGGTAGCTCCGGTAGGATTTATGTAAATAGATTTTTTCATTAGGAATTATGCTGACCCTTTAAAGTTAAAAAATATGAGGTTTATACGAATGTTTTATTAAACGTGTCAAATTTTTTGAACATCCGAAATTCAGGATTCAAAATAACTTCAAAATTAACGTCAAAACACAGACTTTTGTCAGTTTTTTGAAAGATTAAATTACTATACAAAGGGGTTCAATAGTTGTTTTTTAATTCATAAGACAGGGGAATTCAAGCAAAAAAAAAAGCTACGTTAATCCGTAGCTTCTTCCATTGTATGATAAACGTTTTGTACATCGTCATCTTCCTCAATCTTTTCCAGGAGTTTTTCAACATCTTCCATTTGTTCAGGAGTAAGTTTTTTGGTAACCTGAGGAATTCTTTCAAATCCAGAAGATAAAATTTCTATGCCTTTTTCTTCAAGTGCCGCTTGTATTGCACCAAAGGATTCAAATGGCGCATAAATTAGAATATCATCTTCATCTACAAAAACTTCTTCTGCACCGTAATCAATTAACTCTAATTCTAATTCTTCAGGATCTATGCCTTCAGCAGCAATTCTAAAATTACAGGAATGATCGAACATAAAAACCACTGAACCTGATGTACCTAGACTTCCATCACATTTATTGAAATAACTTCTAATATTGGCAACGGTTCTTGTGTTGTTATCAGTAGCAGTCTCTACAAGTATGGCAATACCATGTGGAGCGTATCCTTCGAACAAAACTTCCTTATAATCACCCTGATTTTTGTCTGATGCTCTTTTTATTGCACGTTCAATATTATCTTTAGGCATATTAACGGCCTTGGCATTTTGAATAACGGCTCTTAATCTAGCATTGCCATCAGGGTCTGGTCCCCCTTCCTTAACTGCCATAACTATATCTTTGCCAATTCTTGTAAAGGCCTTGCTCATAGCGGCCCAACGCTTCATTTTTCGCGCTTTTCTGAATTCAAAAGCTCTTCCCATATAAACTTTATATCCTCTGATTAAAAATCAGACAAAATTAAAAAATTAAGTAATTTTTTATAGCAAAATTATTCCTGTACTTCTACTATACTTTCAATCGCCTCAGCCAATTGAAAATCTTTTTCTGTAACACCACCTGCGTCATGAGTACTTAAGGAAATTGTAAGTACATTGTAGACGTTAGACCAATCTGGATGGTGGTTTAGGGCTTCACATTCAAAAGCAATCCTACTCATTGCACTGAAACAGTCCTTAAAGTTGTCGAACTCAAATTCTGAATGTATTGCATTATCGAAATATTCCCAATCCGGAAATCTCAATAATTTCTTTTCAATTGTCTCTTTATCTAAAGCTTCCATACTATTGTTTTTATAAAATTAAAAAGTAAAAAAGGGTTAGAGCAATTTATTCTAGCTTATTGCAGAAGTGCATCTAAAACTTCATTACTTGTAACCTGAAGATGTTTTGGTAGTTTATTGAATTTTGGTAAAACTGCTAAATATCTGTCCTCATTGGTTGTAAATACCATTTTGTAGACAGGAGGTTTATTAGTAAGACGTTCAGCAATTTCCTTAATAAAATCATCATGATGAACTAAATCTAAACTACCCAAATGAAAAATTCCATATTTATTTCTGTTTATGATATAGTGGATTTGCTGTGTCACCTTGGCATCCGTGGTAACATTCATTATTATGTTTGGAAAGACCTCCAAAGGTGCATTTTCCTCCAAAAGTTCTTTAATTTCTTTGATCCTTGGAGACTGCGGTCCCATAACCATTGGTAATCTTGCGATAACCACTTGTTTCTTTGGTAATCGCAAAAGCATATTTTCTATTTTAATTTTGAAATGCCCATAAATACTTTCGCTCAGTGTTTTATCGAATTCGTAACTCGGATATTTACTATAACCATCGAATGCATTGGCTGAAGACAAAAATATTATCTTGGTTTCTTTGTTGACTTTTAAATAATCATTTATGTGCTCATGAGCCAAAGTTTGATAATGAAAATCCCCTCTTAAAGAGGAGATTATTATTGTAGGTTTGGTTACCTCTAAAATTTCAACAACATCATCTTCCTCAAGATTATAATGAAAAAATTGATGGTTGTTTTCGTAAAAATTATTTGGAGTATGATAGGTGCCAAAAGTTCTAAAATAAGGATATAACTCTTTATAGAGCGCATTACCAATAAAGCCACTTGCTCCTAGAATTAAAATCTTATGTTTGGTTAAGTAATTTGGCATTTAGGGAAATTGGATTAACCTTTATAGAAAGGCAATTTTACAACCGTTGCAGGAATTACATTTTTTCTAATTTGAATACCTATTGAAGACCCCACAGGTGCAAATTCAGTTGGAACATATCCTAATCCGATGCCTATCCCGAGTGAAGGAGACATCGTTCCCGAAGTAACAAGACCAATATTATTCCCTTTGCTGTCAACAATATCATAACCATTTCGTGGAATCCCCCTTTCATTTAGCTCAAATGCAATTAGTTTTCGTTTTGGACCTTGAATTTTCTCTGCTTCCAATGCCTTACTATTTGTAAACTCTTTATTGAATTTACATACCCAACCTAAACCAGCTTCTATTGGGGAAGTAGTATCATTAATATCATTTCCATAAAGGCAATATCCCATTTCTAAGCGTAAAGTATCTCTCGCGGCAAGACCAATGGGCTTAATCCCAAATTCCTTTCCAGCTTCCATAACTTTATTCCAGACTTGCTCAACCTCACTATTTTTACAATAGATTTCAAAACCACCACTACCAGTATAACCTGTGGCGGAGATAATTACATGCTCAATACCGGCAAAATCACCTACGATAAAATTGTAAAATGGTATTGCACTAAGGTCATGGCTGCTTAATATTTGCATAGCCTCTACTGCCTTCGGGCCTTGAATCGCCAAAAGAGAATAATTATCTGAAATATCTTTCATCTCCGCTCCAAATATATTTTTGGAGGAAATCCAATTCCAATCTTTCTCTATGTTACTTGCATTAACTACAAGCAAATATGTTTCTTCTTTTACCCTATAAATTATTAAGTCATCCACAATACCACCATCTTCATTCGGCAAACAACTATATTGTGCCTTACCTATGGTTAATTTGGATGCATCGTTGCTGGAAACTGCCTGAATTAAATCTAAAGCATTTGGACCTTCAATTAAAAATTCACCCATATGGGAAACATCGAATACCCCTACGCCATTTCTAACTGTCTCATGTTCTATATTTACCCCTTCATATTGAACTGGCATATTATACCCTGCAAAAGGGACCATTTTCGCTCCCAAAGATTTGTGAACTTCTGATAATTGAATGTCTTTCATGATTCCAAATTTAGTGGAGCAAACCTACAAAAAAGTGAAGATTTATCGATTAAGTAATTTAGGGTTATTTAAAAACAATTGTTAACCGCATTAGGACCTTCTCAATTAATAAAATAAGGTTATCTTCGAACAATTCTCAAAATTAAATTATGAAAGTAACGTTTAATATCATTTTGTTTCTCGCTTTTTTGGTGAATATGCCATTGGAATTACATTCACAGGATGGAAAACCCCAAGATTATCTTTCATCAGATTTTCATAAAGGCAGGAGGGAAGCTCTCCGTGCCCAAATGCCAAAAAATAGTGTTGCTATATTTTTTGCAAATGCAGTAAGAAATCGAGCAAACGACGTGGATTATGTGTATCATCAAGATCCAAATTTTTATTATTTAACCGGATACAAAGAACCAAATGCAGTGTTGGTAATTTTTTCTGATGATCAAAAAAAATCGGATGGCACAAGTTATAATGAAATTCTCTACGTACAAGAAAAAAATCCGATGGCTGAAATGTGGACCGGTTACCGTTTAGGAACTGAAGGGGCAAAGAATGAATTAGGTTTTAAGGAGGCTTTAACAGGTAAAGATTTTCTTCAAAATGGTATAATATTCGAAGAATTTGACACCGTTATGTTCAAGGACTTTCAAAATGATTACAGAGATTCAGGGAGAGATCCCGCTGACCTATATGACCTTGTGAAATCTTTCAAAAATCAAATTAATTATGATGAATCTGTAGCTCAAGGAGTTACAAAAACGACTACTAAATTAGAAACAGACAAGGAACAAAAAATGCCTAAGGTTTCAGTTAATGTTGACCTTCAGTCCTTAGGAAAATATATGGCAAGCTTGCGGGAAATTAAAACACCTGAAGAAATGAAACTTCTTACCAAGGCAGTAAGGATTTCTGCTATGGGACAGAGAGAAATTATGAAAGCAATGCACCCAGGTATGTCTGAAACCGAAATTCAAGGTGTTCACGAATATATTTATAAAAAATATGGCAGTGAGTATGAAGGTTATCCTTCCATTGTTGGGGCAGGAGCAAATGGTTGTGTTTTACATTACGTTGAAAATTCTAAAACCAAGGTTGGCGGTGATTTGGTATTGATGGATTTAGGGGCGGAATACCATGGTTATACTGCCGATGTAACCAGAACTATACCTGCAAGTGGAACCTTCACCAATGAGCAAAAATTAATTTATGATTTGGTTTATGAGGCTCAGGAAGCTGGTATAAAGGAGGCTGTTGTGGGGAATGACTTTAGGGCTCCGAATGATGCTGCCAAGAAAATAATTAATGAAGGCTTGGTTAAACTTGGGATTATCGATTCTATTGATCAACGACATTTATATTTCCCTCATGGAACATCACATCATATAGGTTTAGATGTACATGATGCTGGTCTTTATGGACCGTTTCAATCCAATATGGTAATTACGGTTGAACCAGGCATATATATCCCTGAAGGTAGCCCATGTGATAAAAAGTGGTGGGGTATAGCTGTTAGGATTGAAGATGATATATTGATAACAGATGAAGGCCCAATTAATTTATCTGCAGAGGCACCAAGAAAATCAGGAGAAATTGAAGAGCTAATGAAGGAAACTAGCCCTTTTGGAACTTTTGAAGTACCAAAATTAGATTGATTATTTCAATAAAAATGATTTTAATTCATCATAGGTAGCAATAGAAGTTGCTACCTTTTTTTTATCAATAACTTCCAATATTTGTGGGGGCAAAACAACATTGGTATTTATAACGCCTTCTACTGTATCTAAGAATTTAGTAGGATGAGCAGTTTCTAAGAATACTACGTGGTCTTTTGGATTTGATTTAAGATAATTTTTGGCGCCTAAATACCCCACAGCACCATGCGGATCTGCAATATATCCATAGGTGTAATATAGTTCGGAAAGAGCCTCTTTTGTTTCGTCGTCGGTAAAACTGTAAGAGGTTAAATTGGATCTGAGTTGATCAAAATCATTATTAAAAAGCTCTTGGATTCTAACAAAGTTACTAGGATCACCAACATCCATGGCATTAGATATTGTTTGGTGAGAGGGCAGGGGTTCATAAACCCCTGTTTTAAAGTACCTAGGCACTACATCATTTATATTATTCGAAGCGATAAAATGTTTTGCGGGCATACCAAGTTTTTGAGCTACGAATCCGGCACAAATATTACCATAATTACCGCTAGGAACTGAAAAGACTAAGTTTTTTACTTTACCTTTTAAATGTTTATAGGTGAACAAATAATAAAACATTTGGGGCAACCAACGAGCAACGTTAATGGAATTGGCAGATGTCAATTGCTTATTAGAAGTGATTTCTTCATCTAAAAAAGCAGATTTAACCATGGCTTGACAATCATCAAAAACACCGTCAACCTCAAGAGCAGTGATATTTTGTCCAAGTGTGGTTAATTGTTTTTCTTGAATATCACTTACTTTACCAGACGGATAAAGTATCACAACTTGCACACCTTCCACACCCAAAAAACCATGTGCAACAGCTCCACCAGTATCTCCCGATGTGGCTACTAAAACAGTAACTTCCCGGTTACTGTCTTTATTAAAATAACCTAGACATCTTGCCATAAACCTACCGCCGACATCCTTGAAAGCCATAGTTGGTCCATGAAATAACTCTAAGGTCGATATTTGATCATTGATTGGTACTACGGGAAAATCGAAACTCAATGTTTCTTCTACAATTTTTCTTAAATCTTTTTCTGGTATTTCAGGCTCTATAAACTGGCATATAGCCTGATAAGCAATTTCTACATTCGATATATTGTCAATATTTTCAAAAAAGGCTCGTGGTAAAGGAGATATTTTTTCAGGAAAATACAATCCTTTATCTGGTGCGATACCTCTTATTACAGCATTTTTAAATGTAGAAATTGGTGAATTATGATTTAGGCTAAAATAGTTCATATGAAGTAGCTCTTTAAAGGAGACTAATTGTCTAAAATTTTTATTCCATGTGTATTGATCGGGGAAATATAAACGTCGTAACCAATACCCGCATCTTTATATACAGCCTTGAAAGCTTCAGCAACGGTTGTTGCAGTATCCTCACCTCGACTAAGGGCAAATACTGAAGGTCCTGATCCTGAAATTCCACAACCTAATCCTCCTACATCTAAACAGGCCCTTTTTAAATCATTAAAATAGGGTATCAAGGGTGATCTATAAGGTTCAATTATAACATCAGTTAATGACTTTTTAATTAAATCATAATTACTGGTATGCAACGCATGTACAAGGCTTCCTAATTCTGCCCATTGCTTAATTGCATTTTTTAAGGGAACTTCTTTTGGTAGTAATCCGCGGGACTCGGATGTTTTAATTTCTATTTGAGGATGGATTATTGTGGCAAATAACTCCTTTGGGGTAGGTAATTCTAAAATTGTTAGAGGATCGATTGATTTTACAAGAGTAAATCCTCCAAATATTCCAGGCGCTAAATTATCGGCATGTTCAGCACCACTTGCAAACGCCTCACCTTTCATAGCAAATTTCGTTATTTCATTTTTATTGAAAGGGTTACCAAGCATATGATTTATTGCAAACGCAGTTCCTGAGGCACTAGCAGCACTACTTCCAATACCACTACCAGGTTTTATTTTTTTATCGATTATAATGCGATAGCCATGATCTAACCGCAAATGGTCTAACATAGCGTTTGCAGTAATACCAGCTACATTCATTGAATTGTCCGTACTTAGTCCATATTCATCAATATGTTCAATTTTAATGCCCGGTTCAGAAGTTTTTTCAAAAATCATGATATCCCCAATACCATCCAAGCAAAATCCAAGTACATCAAAGCCGCAACTTACATTTGCAACGGTGGCAGGACTAAATATTTTAAGATTGGTTATCATGATTTCTATTTATGTCCTACCCTTATTATATCAGCGAACAATCCTGATGCAGTAACTTCAGCACCAGCACCAGCTCCTTTAATAATTAATGGTTGCTCCGGATACCTTTCGGTATAAAACATTACAATATTGTCTTTTCCTTCGAGGTTATAAAATGGGTGACCTTGAGGAATACTCTTAAGTCCTACCTTTGCTTCACCATTGACATATTCTGCCACATATTTTAAGCGTTCACCCTTAGATGAAGCTGAATTAAATAGTTGTTTATAGTGAGCCTCTGATTGGTCAACAGATTTTAAAAATTCTTCTACAGTACCAGCTTTTAAATCGTTATCAGACAAAAATGATTCATTTACAATGTCGTTAAGTTCCATTTCTGCACCACTTTCCCTAGCTAAAATTAAAATCTTTCTAGCGACATCCACACCACTTAGATCTATTCTTGGATCAGGTTCTGTATAACCTTCAGCCATTGCTCTTTTAATCACGGAAACGAATTTATCTTCACCAGTATAATTGTTGAAGATAAAATTTAAACTCCCTGAAAGAACGGCATAAATAGAGGTAACCTTATCTCCTGAGGTAATTAAATGATTCAAAGTGTCTATAATTGGTAGGCCTGCCCCCACGTTTGTTTCAAACAAAAATGGAGCGTTGTATTTTTTTGATAGTATCTTAAGTTCAGAATAGGATTCTAACACATCTGAACATGCAATTTTATTGCAGGCCACCACCGCAATACTCTCCTTTAAATAGTCTGGGTATTTTTTAGCCACATCTGTATTTGCAGTTATATCAACAAAAACACTATTTCTCAAGTTTAGAGCTTTAACAGCAACGAAAAAACCATCGATACTTGCCTTTTCCCCAGAATTTAATAATTCCTTCCAGTTGTTTAAATCAATGCCGTCATCATTGAGGTACATTGTTCTACTATTGGAAAGACCAGTTATCCTAATGTTTAATTTTTGGTTTTCTTTTAAATATTTTTTTTGCTTTTTAATTTGTTCCACAAGCCGTTCCCCAACATTTCCAACACCAGTAATGAACAAGTTGACTTGTTTTATATTCGATTCAAAAAAGCGTTCATGTAAAGCATTCAGTGCCTTTTTTACATCTTTTTGGGCGATTACAGCCGAAATATTTTTCTCAGAAGCTCCTTGAGCTATTGCACGAATGTTAATATTGTTCATACCCATTGTGCTGAACATTCGGCCACTAATACCCTGATGATTTTTCATATTGTCACCAATGAGCGCCACAATAGATAAATCAGTTTCAATTATAATGGGGTCTATACGGTTAAGTGAAATCTCATTCTGGAATTCAGAATCAATAGCGGTTTTGGCCTTTTCTGCATCCGCTTCATTAATACCAAAACAAATACTATGTTCTGATGAAGCTTGGGTAATTAAAATGATGTTTACTTTTTCATTTGCCAAAGTTTCAAACAGACGCTTAGAAAATCCTGGTATCCCGACCATTCCACTTCCTTGGAGCGTTAAAAGAGCAATATTATTGATGTTGCTTATTCCTTTAACCGGATCTTTAGTATAAATTGATTTACCTGGGCCAATAAAAGTACCGTCAGCTTCTGGCTCCATGGTATTTTTAATCCTTATTGGAATTTGAAGGTTCATAACTGGTTGAACCGTAGGAGGATAAAGTACTTTAGCTCCAAAATGCGAAAGCTCCATAGCCTCTTGGTAGGAGAGGCTATTTATCGGAAATGCCTGCTTTACCATCTTAGGATTTGTAGTAAACATTCCACTGACATCTGTCCATATTTCCAATTCAGGTACTTTTAGTGCCGCTGCAATAATTGCCGCCGTAAAGTCTGAGCCGCCCCGACCTAACGTAGTAAACTCACCAGATTTCGATTTTGCCACAAAACCAGGCATAATTGTAATATCAACATTCGAAGAATCGAAATAAGTCTTAATGTTGGCATATGTTTGGTCATAAATAACCGTAGCATTAGTAAAGTCGCTATTGGTAACTATTAAATCTTGTGAATTTTTTCTTTTACAATTTAATCCTCGAGATTTAATTGCTTCTGCAATAATGAAAGATGATAGTAACTCCCCAAAACTCACCAATTTGTCGGAAGTTTTTGGTGAAAGTTCATTTATAAGATAAATACCGTCTAATAAGCTTTTTAGTTCATCTAATTTATTTATTAAGTCCTCCTTAACTAATTGGTTATTAGTTGGAATAAGACCTTCTAAAATCGACAGGTGTTGTTCCTTAATGGTATCGAAAAGGAGAGCATAACCCTGATATTTGTTTTTGGCCATGTTGCCAACTTTGAGCAAATTATCAGTCACACCTCCTACTGCAGATACAACACAAATAACTGAGTCCGTTTTAGAGTAATTAGATAAAATGTTAATTACTCGGTTGATGTTTTCAACAGAACCTACAGATGTACCTCCAAATTTCAATACTTTCATAAGAGTTTTTATCTTAAAAAATAACATTTAAAAGCTTGAAACCCGTTGTTTTTCAAGCTAAACAAAGACCTCAAAAGTATTATATTTACAGTAATTATAAAATTGTCACTTTTTTTTTACGTTATTTTCAAAGAGCAAAGTTTTTCCACTAATTTCTGATAGTTTTGGGGGGTCTTAAATGCTAAATCAATAAAATAGCTAAGTCTATCTATGAAAATATTTTCCAAAGAACAGATTTATGAAGGAGATAAATTAACTGCCGAACGCCAAAACATCAGTTCGACCGATCTAATGGAAAGGGCGGGGAAGCAGATTTTTCAGTGGCTTGATATTCGGATGCAAGGTGCACAGGTACCAATCCATATATTTTGTGGAATAGGCAACAATGGTGGCGATGGTCTGGTATTAGGAAGACATCTTATAACGCATGGCTATAATGTAATTGTTTATATCGTTAATTATAGTGATAAGCGTTCTAAAGATTTTCTTATTAATTATGAACGCATAAAATCCGTATCCAAATCCTGGCCAATTGTAATTGAAAAGGAAGACCAATTTCCTCAAATTGGAAATGATGATATTATTGTTGATGCTGTTTTTGGAATAGGTTTGAACCGACCAGCTACTAATTGGGTCCAACATTTATTTCAACATTTCAGGTCATCGGGTGCCTTTACACTTTCGGTAGATATTCCGTCAGGAATGTATACAGATAAAGTACCGGATAGGCCAGGAGGTGTAGTATGGGCAAATCACACCCTCAGTTTTCAATCTCCAAAACTTGTTTTTTTCTTACCAGATACCCAACAATACACGCGTAATTGGGAGGTCTTGGATATTGGAATTGATCAAAAGTTCTTAATAGAATCTCAGCCTGAAGCTGAATTGATAGGTAAAGTTGAAGTACTTTCCTTTTATAAACCTAGGGATAAATTTTCTTTTAAAAATAATTTTGGGCATTGCATTATTATTGGCGGTAGTTATGGTAAGATTGGAGCCGTTTTATTAAGTAGTAGAGCTGTAATGGCATCAGGTGCTGGTTTGGTAAGTGCCTATGTTCCAAAATGTGGCTATATTCCGATACAATCCTCCTTTCCTGAAGCTATGGTTGTAACCGATTCGTCTGATACAGAAATTACATCTATAAAATTACCTTTCAAACCAGATGCTATAGGAATTGGGCCTGGGCTAGGTACCTCAGGAAAAACAATAGCCAGCCTTAAATCTTTTTTAAGTGAAGCAAAGATTCCATTGGTTATAGATGCTGATATGATTAACATTTTAGCTGAAAATGAAGATTTATTAAAGTTGGTGCCAGAAAATTCAATTTTCACACCACATCCCGGGGAATTAAAACGATTAATCGGTGAATGGAAAGACGATTTTGAGAAAATAGAAAAATCCAAAGCTTTTTCAAGAAAAACGAATGCGATTATCCTTATCAAAGGAGCCCATACAATGATTGTTAAAGGAGAAAGTCTATTTATTAATTCAACTGGAAATCAAGGTATGGCAACTGCAGGGGCGGGGGATGTTTTAACTGGAATTATTACAGGTTTGATAGGACAAAAATATGACCCTTTACAAGCCGCATTATTTGGTGTTTATTTACATGGTAAGGCTGCAGATATAGTGGTTGAAAAAACTGGCTACCAAAGCTTAATTGCTAGCGATATTATTAGAGGGATACCAAAAGCCTATCTAGATTTATTTCAGTCACCACAACAATCTGAAGGAGCTGATGGTTCTGAAGATAGGTCTCAAAAAGGTTCAGACGAGGAGGAATAAAAAAAGGTCGCTTTTTGCGACCTTTTATTTTTTGATTTACCATTGACTAGATTCCTAGACCATCAAACATTTCAACCAATTTTGGATTTGAAGGGCGAGGTGCATCTGCACTTACAATATTTCCTTGTGGGTCTACCAAAATAAATCTAGGAATACCTTCTATGGCATATTCTTTTACGAATTTAGAATTCCAATCATTGTCGGCAAACAACTGAGTACCACCTAAATTTTCCGATTTTACCATTTCCACCCATTTACTATGGTCTGAAGCTTTATCTATTGAAGTGCTTACAAACTCAATGTTCTTTCCATGATATTTCTTCTCGACTTCTTTGAGTGAAGGGATTTCTTTTTTACAAGGTCCACACCAAGTTGCCCAAACATCGATATACACGTACTTACCTTTAAGATCAGCCAAGGACATTGTACCGCCCTTATGATTTTCATAATCAACAAATTGAGGCGAAGGATTACCTTTGGTTAGACCTTTAAATTTATTGTAGTTATTTTCTAGCTTAGTTTTAAGTTCCTCATTAGTAACTAAACTTTGGAAATAGTCATGAACTTCTTTCATATTGGGATTTCCTGGAGACATAACAACAGCACCAATATAACCGATAGCATCATTTCTTAAAGCTGGAATTTGAACAGAATCTAATGTTCTCAACTGCTCAACGCTTGCGGTTTGGTAGTTATCTCCTAAGGTTTCAAAAATCTCATTCATAACTGAAGAATAAGCCATTTGTTTGTAGGCTTGAGAATTCTGATAACTATCAGCATCATTAAATTCCATGTTCTTAACCTCTGCAGGTATAAAGTTTTCAGATACTTTGAAATCATTGTTTTTTGAGAAATAACGGTGATTTCTTTCGTAGTTCTGTAAATAAGAATATTTGTCGAAAACTAAATTTTTTGATTCCGTTTGAAGGAAATGTTCGTCTAAATCCTCAATGGCATTTAATCTTCCTTTATGTAAATTTTCAATTTCATTTAATTTAGAAGCATAGGCATTTTCATCCATCGAGTAAAATTCTTGTGAATTTTTATAAATGATAGAATCTGTAAGAACCATTTTCTCCGCCAAATAATTATTCTCTTTTGAACCATTACCTTCATACTTTAAGGATGCGTCAAAGTTTTGAGTGTCTAGGGAAAATTTTAAATCTTGACCATTTTTTAAATAGATGTTTGTCATCTCACGGCCATGAACAAGAGTATAAATACCAGGAGAATTAATTGATAGTGTATCGGTAAAACTACCATCTGTATTAAGGGTGATTTCTTCTTTTAAATCCCCTCCAGAAATTGTAACCTTATCATTGACCGGATTGCTGATTTGTCCATTTAAAACAGCATATTCAGGAGTTTTTGCCTCTTCCTTGCAAGACATGAATAATACAAGCAATGCAAGTGAAACGAAATATTTCATAAGTTAAAAATTTAATTAGTGCGCAAAATTAATGTAACCGTTGCGTTAAATCCAAAGCTTTAGCAATAATTTACAATTATAGCCTTCTTTTAACTTAGTTTTTTTCGCCATGCATTGGAATTATTTGCAATGCCCAATCTGTAGCTTCTTGGACAGTATTGAAAAATTTATATGGCTTATTTGTGAAATTTGAAACCAAATCATTGTCACCTTCAGAGATTGCCTCAGTTCCAACGACGGCAAACCCTTTTAAATTTTTAATTGCATGAGTTTCAAAATAAACCAAGGGTTCTACCGAATAGTTAAAGGATCTTTTTGAAATGTAAACAAATGGTTGATTTCGGTAATAAGTATCTACTATATTTTTAAGCAGGTCTATATGAGTCGTAGAAATATTGATACCCTCATCTATTTCCACAATTAGATAAATATCATATATATGTACGGTGCAAAAATTAAACCTTAGAATATCCGTCATACCTAAAATTAAAAAACTTTAAGGTATAATCAAAAAACAACCCCCTCGTTATGAGGGGGTTAATTTTATTTAAGACTCTGTTTGTGTTTTCGGTTTTTCAATCTTCACCTCGAGTTCATCAGCTTCTTTATTCAGATCCATTTTAATAGTATCTCCCTCTTGAAGTTTAGAACTTATGATCTCTTCAGCAAGTACATCCTCAATATACTTCTGTATAGCCCTTTTTAATGGACGAGCGCCATATTGTTGGTCAAAACCTTTATCTGCAATATAATCTTTAGCCGGCTTAGAAAGTTTTAATTCGTATCCAAGATTCTTTATACGATCGATTAATTTGCTTAATTCAATATCAATAATCTTATTTATATCTTCTTTGTCAAGAGTATTAAAGACCATTACATCATCAATTCTATTTAAGAACTCTGGAGCAAATGCTTTTTTCAACGCATTTTCTATAATACTTCTAGAATTATCTGTTGCTTGGGCAGCTCTTGCCGAAGTTCCGAAACCTACCCCTTGGCCAAAATCTTTCAATTTTCTGGCTCCAATATTAGAAGTCATTATGATAATGGTATTTCTAAAGTCTATTTTTCGTCCAAGACTGTCTGTCAAATAACCGTCATCTAATACTTGTAATAACATGTTAAATACATCTGGATGGGCTTTTTCAATCTCATCCAATAAAATAACCGCGTAGGGTTTTCTCCTAACTTTTTCAGTTAATTGTCCGCCCTCTTCATAGCCAACATATCCTGGAGGTGCGCCAATCAATCTAGACACAGCGAATTTTTCCATGTACTCACTCATGTCTATTCTAACCAAAGCATCTTCGCTATCAAACAATTCCCTAGCCAAAACTTTAGCTAACTGCGTTTTACCAACACCAGTTTGACCTAAGAAGATAAAGGAACCAATCGGTTTATTAGGATCTTTTAGTCCAGCTCTATTTCTTTGAATTGCCTTAACCACTTTGGCCACGGCTTCATCCTGACCAATTACCTTACCTTTTATTAGATCTGGTAATTTCGCTAGTTTGTTGCTTTCTGTTTGTGCTATTTTATTCACAGGAATACCTGTCATCATAGAAACAACGTCAGCAACATTATCTTCAGTAACTACCTCTCTATGAAGTTTGGTTTCCTCTTCCCACTTTTCTTGAGCTATAGCCAAATCTTTTTCAAGACGTTTTTCATCATCACGAAGCTTAGCCGCTTCTTCATATTTTTGCTTTTTGACTACAGAATTTTTTGTTTCTCTAACTTCTTCTAGTTTTTTCTCTAATTCTAATATCTGTTTTGGGACATCGATATTTGTTATATGAACACGCGAGCCAGCTTCATCAAGAGCATCAATTGCTTTATCTGGTAAGAAGCGTTCAGTCATATACCTATTCGTAAGTTTTACACAGGCTTGAACCGCTTCATCCGTATATTCAACATTATGATGTTCTTCATAGCGCTCCTTAATATTGTTAAGGATTTCGATAGTTTCTTCAACGGTTGTTGGTTCAACTATAACCTTTTGGAAACGTCTCTCCAGAGCACCATCTTTTTCAATATATTGCCTATATTCATCAAGCGTTGTTGCTCCTATACATTGAATTTCACCTCTTGCCAATGCAGGTTTGAACATGTTGGAAGCATCCAAACTTCCTGTGGCCCCACCAGCTCCCACAATTGTATGAATCTCATCGATAAATAGAATTATATCATCATTTTTTTCCAATTCGTTCATCACCGCCTTCATGCGTTCTTCAAACTGTCCACGATATTTGGTGCCTGCAACTAGACTAGCAAGATCTAAAGTCACTACTCTTTTATTGAATAAAATTCGAGAAACTTTTCTCTTTACAATGCGCAATGCAAGACCCTCTGCAATAGCCGATTTACCAACACCAGGTTCACCGATAAGCAATGGATTATTCTTTTTACGTCTGCTCAGTATTTGTGAAACACGTTGAATCTCCTTTTCTCTACCAACCACAGGATCCAGTTTGCCTTCTTCAGCCAATTCGGTTAAATCTCGTCCAAAATTGTCTAACACTGGAGTTTTAGATTTTTTATTTCCTTTTGCAGCAGATGAACCAAAGGGATTTTGTTTAGCATCATCTTCTTCATTCACTTCATCATCAGAAAAAGATTCAGCTTTTGGAGAATCTAGATAATCATCATCTTTTGTGATCATCGATTTAAATTGATCCTTAACGCTATCGTAGTCAACTTTCATTTTATTCAATAATTTGGTAGTTGGGTCATTTTCATTACGCAATATACATAACAGTAAATGCGCTGTATTTATAGAAGAACTTTGAAATAGTTTAGCTTCTAAAAAGGTTGTTTTTAATGCTCGCTCGGCCTGTCTTGTTAAATGAAGGTTTTTCTTTTCATTAGACATGACAGATATATTCGGGTTAGCGGGGCTCAAAATCTCTACCTTTCTTCTCAAATGGTTTAGGTCTATATCGAGAGCATTTAAAATATTAATGGCTTTGCCACTTCCATCCCTCAATAAACCTAACATCAAATGTTCAGTACCGATAAAGTCATGGCCCAAGCGCAAAGCCTCTTCCTTGCTATAAGCAATTACATCCTTAACTCTTGGGGAAAAATTATCGTCCATAGTATTATCCTTTCGTCATTAAAAATAAGAAATTATATGCAATTAAATCAAAAACCATACCCATTCTCAACTATGCTATTACAAGAAATAAAATATGTCTTTACCGTGAAATTTTTAGGCGGATAGTTATTAACTAATTACAACGTGGTATTTGTTAATAAAAAGTACTGATTTGAGCCCCTATTTACTTATTAAAAGTACCAAAAGCCGTATATTAGCGGGATTTGAAAATCAATAAAAAGAATCTAAAAAATAGACATGGCAGAAGGAGAAAAACTGATTCCAATCAACATTGAGGATGAAATGAAATCGGCTTACATCGATTATTCGATGTCGGTCATTGTGTCACGTGCATTACCTGATGTTAGAGACGGATTAAAACCTGTTCATCGTAGGGTACTGTATGGCATGCATGAGTTAGGAGTTCGTTCTAACACAGCTCATAAAAAATCAGCGAGAATTGTAGGTGAAGTTTTAGGTAAATACCATCCACATGGAGATAGTTCAGTTTATGACACTATGGTTCGTATGGCTCAGGAATGGAGTTTGCGTTATATGTTGGTAGACGGACAAGGAAATTTTGGATCTATAGATGGTGATAGCCCTGCAGCAATGCGATATACAGAGGCTAGAATGCGTAAGATTTCCGAAGATATGTTGGCTGACATAGACAAGGACACTGTTGATCATAAGCTTAATTTTGATGATACCTTAAAAGAACCGACTGTTTTACCTACAAGGATACCAAGTTTATTGGTTAATGGAGCCTCAGGTATTGCAGTAGGTATGGCAACTAATATGCCTCCTCATAATCTTTCAGAAGTTGTTGATGGGACAATAGCATATATCGAAAATAATAACATTGAGATTGACGAACTTGTTTCGCACATAAAAGCTCCTGATTTTCCTACAGGCGGAATTATATATGGATACGACGGCGTATTAGAGGCGTTTAAGACAGGAAGGGGTAGAATTGTCATCAGAGGTAATGCTACTGTGGAAGAAGTTAATGGTCGAGAATGTATCATTGTAAATGAAATTCCTTATCAGGTAAATAAGGCGGACATGATTAAGAAAACGGCCGACTTAATTAACGATAAGAAAATTGAAGGTATTTCGACAATTCGTGACGAATCGGACCGTAACGGGATGCGTGTTGTATATGTCCTGAAAAAAGATGCGATACCAAATATTGTCTTAAATACTTTATTTAAATATACTGCTCTACAATCTTCCTTCAGTGTGAATAATATTGCTTTGGTTAATGGTAGGCCAGAACTATTGAATCTTAAAGATTTAATACTCCATTTTGTAGAGCATAGGCACGAAGTTGTTGTTCGTAGAACCCAATATGAACTTAGGAAGGCAGAGGAAAGAGCTCACATTCTTGAAGGGTTAATAATTGCTAGTGATAATATCGATGAAGTTATCGCTTTAATTAGAGCTTCAAATAACGCAGATGAAGCCCGTGAAAAATTAATTGAACGATTTGAATTGTCTGAAATACAAGCGAAGGCAATTGTAGAAATGCGTTTGAGACAGTTAACGGGTCTAGAACAAGATAAACTGCGTTCAGAATACGAAGAATTATTAAAAACCATTGAGGATCTTAAAGATATATTAGATAAGAAAGATCGTAGAATGGATATTATTAAAGAGGAGCTGTTAGAGGTTAAAAATAAATATGGTGATGAGAGACGCTCTAAAATAGAATATGCAGGTGGAGATCTAAGTATAGAAGATATGATACCTGATGAAAAAGTGGTCATTACCATTTCTCATGCTGGCTATATTAAAAGAACTCCTTTATCAGAATATAAAACTCAAAATAGGGGTGGAGTTGGCCAGAAGGCTTCTACTACTAGAAATGAGGACTTCCTTGAACATTTATTTGTTGGTACTAACCATCAATACATGTTGTTCTTTACCCAAAAAGGAAAATGTTTCTGGATGCGGGTTTATGAAATTCCAGAAGGGAGTAGAACATCCAAGGGTAGGGCAATTCAAAATCTTATAAATATTGAACAGGATGATAAGGTGAAAGCCTTCATTTGTACTCAAGATTTAAAAGATGAGGATTACATTAATAACAATTATGTTATCATGGCTACCAAGAAAGGTACTGTTAAAAAGACTTCTTTAGAGCAGTATTCACGACCACGGACTAATGGAATTAATGCAATAACAATTCGCGAAGATGATGAATTGTTAGAAGCTAAATTGACTACAGGTGAAAGCCAAGTAATGTTAGCTTTAAAATCTGGTAAAGCAATTCGATTTGAGGAAGCCAAAACTCGACCCATGGGTAGAAATGCTTCCGGAGTTAGAGGAATTACATTGGCAAACGATGATGACGAAGTGATCGGAATGGTTGCTGTGGATGATATGGAAAGTGATATCCTTGTAGTTTCTGAAAAGGGATATGGTAAGCGATCTAGCCTTGACGATTACAGAATTACCAATCGTGGTGGAAAAGGCGTTAAAACAATTTCTATAACAAATAAAACAGGAAGTCTAGTTGCCATTAAAAATGTATCTGATGAAGATGATCTTATGATTATCAATAAATCTGGTATTGCCATTAGAATGGAAGTGGCAGATTTGAGGGTCATGGGAAGAGCAACCCAAGGTGTGAGGCTTATTAATTTGAAGAATAATGATGAAATAGCCGCAGTTGCTAAGGTTATGAAAGATGATGATGACGAAATGGATGCTGCAGATATGGCCGATGAGCCTTCAAATTTCGAAGATGGCACAACTCTTGATAATAATAGCGCAAACGAATAAACATTAAACACTAAACGATAACTTGAAATGAGAAAACAAGCAATTCTTGCTTTAGCAATGTTGGTTGGTTCTTTAACTTTCGCACAGAAAGACGAACTCAAATCTGCAAGCAAAGCGATAAAACAAGGTAATTTTGCTGACGCAAAAACAGCTGTAAACCAAGCTGAACCAATGATAGCAAGTGCTGATGATAAAACACAAGCAGAATTTTATTACTTAAAAGGTCAGGCTTATTATGCCAATGGAACCGCTTCTGCCGCTGATATGTCGAAGGCTATCGAAAGTTTAAATATGGTGGAAAAGGTTGAAAAAGAATCTGGTAAGAACAAATATACTGAGGATGTTAAAACCATCAAAGGTGAAATGTTAACCAGTTTTTTAACTAAAGCAAATTCTGCTCTTGAGGCTAAAGATTATTCTAAGTCTTCAGTTTATTTTGATCAAGCTTATAGAATGTCTCCAAAAGATACATTGTATCTATACTACGCAGCATCTACTGCTGTATCCGCCCAAGACTATGACACTTCATTAAAAATGTATGAAGAGTTGAGAGATTTGGGATACTCTGGTGCTGGTGTAAACTATGTTGCTACTAATAAGGAGACTGGAGAAGTAGAATCTTTCGATAATAAAAACATGAGAGATATTTCTGTTAAGGCAGGGACACACATTGCTCCTTCACAGAAGAAAACTGAATCTAAGTCGGCAGAAATTATTAAGAACATAGCTCTAATTTATGTATCTCAAGATAAAAATGAGAAAGCGATAGAAGCTATGAAAGCGGCAAGAGCCGAGAATCCTGATGATTTGAGTCTTATTCTTACAGAAGCAAATGTTCAACTTAAAATGGGTAATAGGGAAGCATTCAAAAAATTAATGGAAGAAGCCACTACTAAAGACCCTAAGAACCCTGAACTTCAATATAATTTAGGAGTTATTGCTGCTGAATCTGGAGATGCTGTTGCTGCAGAAAAATATTATAATAAAGCAATCGCTTTAGACCCCGGGTATGCCGATGCTTATAATAATTTGGCGGTTCTTACTTTAGGGAAAGAAGAATCCATCATCGAAGAAATGAATGGACTTGGTAATTCTGCCGCTGACAATAAGCGTTACGATGAATTAAAGAAAGAAAGAGAAGATCTTTATAGAAATGCAATACCTTATCTTGAAAAAACTTTAGAATTGAAGCCTGACAACATCAGTGCTGCACGTACATTAATGAACATTTATAGTGCTCTTGGGGAAACAGATAAGTTTAAAGCAATGAAGTCTAAGGTTGAAGAAATGGAAAATCAATAATTTTAATTCTTCACTCAAATTATATAAGCTGTCAGAATTTTGGCAGCTTTTTTTATTTAGAAGATTTTTTTTATAACTCTTAATTTATGCGTGTGCATTCTTATATCGGCATTGTAAATACCGGAATGATCAATCCGATCTATTCTTACTTTGCCATAGGAATGTATAACATAATTATCTGCCATTATTATACCTACATGATCTATTTGACCTTCATTATTGTCAAAAAATGCGAGGTCTCCAGGCTCGCTTTCTTCAATAAAGCTTAAAGCCTCTCCTTGGGAAGCCTGTTGTTTTGCATCTCTCAAAAGTGATACCCCATTAAGCCTATAAACCATTTGAGTGAAACCGGATGAATCTATTCCCAAGGGGGATTTTCCTCCCCATTGGTGTGGACAGTTTAAATAGTTAAAAGCTGTTTTTAAAATTTGGGATTTGGGTTGGATACCATTGATTGAATTACCGTCATGTTGATATCCCAGGAATTCCAAACATGATAAATTAGAACCCATGGGAACAGTTAATAATTCACTCGAAGATTTTGCAGTAACAAAATCCAATAAATCAGAAGAATATGTTGGACTTAATTCATTTAGACCAACATATTCTTCCTCCTTAATTACCTGGCATTGTACTTTACTTATCCAACCTTCATAATTATCCAATGATGATCTAATTTTAAACCAGAGTTTACGTTCATCGATAATTTTGAAAGTCTCACCAAAAAGTAGCTGAGAAAGCATTTCGCAAGTGTGATTAGGTTCAACTCGCATTGCCACAGCTCCTAGGTTACAAATGCCAAACTGCATCTAAATTAATTGCGTTTTAAAACCATGGCAGAAGCACCACCACCACCATTGCAAATTGCAGCAGCACCAAGGCTAGCTTTATTTTGGTGTAGAACGCTTATTAAAGTAATTAATATTCTAGTTCCAGAGCATCCTAATGGATGTCCTAAAGAAACTGCTCCACCATTCACATTAACATTCTCATCTGATAGGCCTAGTAATTTAATGTTTGCCAACCCCACAACAGAAAACGCCTCGTTAAATTCAAAATAATCAATTTCTGAAATGTCGATATTCGCTTTAGCCAAAGCCTTCGGTAATGCTTTGGCGGGTGCAGTAGTAAACCACTTTGGTTCTTGAGCAGCATCAGCATAACTCAAAATGGTTACCAAAGGAGTCAATCCTAAGGCAGTTGCTTTATCTTTACTCATTAAAACCATCGCTGCCGCCCCGTCATTAATTGTTGATGCATTGGCAGCTGTTACGGTCCCATCCTTAGAAAAGGCTGGTCGCAAGCTTGGAATTTTCTCTAAAATGACATTGGTAAATTCTTCGTCTGTATCAATAATTAAAGGCTCTCCTCGTCTTTGTGGAACTTCAACAGGGACAATTTCGTCTTTAAATTTCCCTGCAGCCCAGGCTTCTGCAGAGCGCTTATATGATTGAATGGCATATGCATCTTGGTCTTCTCTGGAAAAATTATATTCAACTGCACATGCGTCTGCACAGACACCCATGGCGTTTTGATCATATACATCTACTAAACCATCCACTTGTAAGCCATCAACTAAAGTAGCAGGACCAAATTTATTACCAGTTCTAGCATGGTAATAATGTGGTATTAGACTCATGTTCTCCATCCCTCCGGCCACAACAACTTCTGCATCACCCAAAGCAATTGCCTGAGCTCCTTGCATAACTGCTTTCATACCACTAGAACATACTTTATTCACGGTCGTACAAGGAACGGTATTTGGGATTCCTGCATAGATGGCAGCCTGACGGGCTGGAGCCTGACCAGCTCCCGCTTGAACAACATGTCCCATTAATACTTCATGTACTTCAGAAGGGTCTAAATTAATTTTTTCTAAAGCACCCTTAATTGCAATTGCACCTAGCCTTGGGGCTGGTATGGTAGATAATTTTCCTAAAAAACTTCCTATGGGCGTACGCGCCATAGATACTATCACAACTTCTTTCATTAATTCATTTTTGATCTTTACAAAATTAGGCAATTTTTACAAAAAAGCTTGTAATTATAAGGGTTTCGCTAACAGATATAACTCTAAATTTCAAGTAAAGAGTCAAGTTATTTTTACTATTTTTAAACCCAATTCAAGTTGATACATGAACCAATTTGTTAATAGGTGGTATCGAAACCATACACTACTTTACAAGGTACTTTTATTTATTAGCACCACATTCTTAATTGTTTACCTGTTTCCTAAGAGTGGAAAATTTAAGTATACCTTCGACAAGGGAAGACCATGGCAATCTGAAACCTTATATGCTCCTTTTGACTTTGCAATTCGGAAATCTGCATCTGAGATTGATGCAGAAACTTTAGAAATTCGCGAAAATAGCACTCTATATTTTGAAACCGACACTTTAGTAGAGGATAGGGTTTTTAGGGCTTACGAAACCAAATTTAGCACAACGGTACTGGATACCATACCCAAAAGCAAAACGATTTATCAATTAGGCATGAAATTGCTTGAAGAGATTTATCAGTATGGTGTGGTTAACGAAAACTATAATTACCCACCTGAGAAACAAATTATCGTTTTAGAAGGTCAAAAACAAATTCATGCCACCACCTATTCAGAGTTATCCAAAACTGAAAACTTAAGAAGACGTATAGAAGCCGCCATTGAAAAAGCTGGTTATGCTGCCTATAAAGCTGAGTTTGTTTCCCTGTTTTTTGATGTGGTCAAACCCAACCTTAAATTGAATGAAGCCCTGACGGAAAAGATTATTCAGGAACAACTCAATACCATTTCACCAAATCGGGGAAGTATAGAACGTGAAACTCTTATTATAGCAAAAGGGGAAATTGTTGATGAAGCCAAGTTTGAGGTACTTAAATCTTTAGAGGCTGAATATGAGTCTCAGGTTTGGACAAGTTCAAATTATAATCTGGTTATTGCAGCCTATTCTCTATTAGTTGCTTTAGCATTACTTATGCTACTCCTTTTTATGAGAAAGTATCGCACAGAGGTTTTTCAAAACAACACCAAAGTAACCTTTATATTCTTTAATGTCTTATTGATGGTTTTATTAACCACGCTGGTGGTTAATTATAACGCTAAATATGTTTATGTAGTTCCTATATGTGTACTTCCTCTCGTATTGAAAGCATTTTTTGATGCAAGGTTAGGTCTTTTCACTCATGTGCTTACAGTAATGCTTTTAGGGTTTATTGTACCTAATTCTTCGGAATATATGTTCTTGCAGATAATTGCTGGTATTGTTACGATTTTAACTGTTTCAGAATTATACAAACGTGCTAATCTGTTTATTTCTGTCGGACAAATTACCCTAATTTATATACTGGCATATTTTGCATTTTTCGTAATTCATGAGGGTAGCATAACAAATATGAATTACGAAACATTTGGAATGTTTATTTTAGGTGGTTTGGCTACATTATTTGTACAGCCGTTAATTTACATTTATGAAAAGATCTTTGATTTAGTGTCAGACGTCTCTTTATTGGAACTTTCTGATACCAATTCTAAACTTCTTAAAGAACTTTCAAACTTAGCCCCTGGTACGTTTCATCACTCTTTGAATGTTGCAAATCTTGCTGAAGCAGCAGCAAACGAAATAGGGGCAAATGCAATGTTGGCTAGGGTAGGAGCGCTTTACCACGATATAGGTAAAATGGAAAACCCTACCTATTTTACTGAAAACCAATTAACCGGTCTTAATCCTCATGACGAACTTTCTCCACGAGAGAGTACGGACATAATTATAGGTCATGTGATTGACGGAGTAGAAATAGCAAAAAAGTACAATTTACCGGATCGTATCATTGATTTTATCCGTAGCCATCATGGTACAAGTTTGGTCTATTATTTCTATATTAAAGAAAAGGAAATAGATCAATTCGCAAAGGAAGAAGAATTTAGATACCCAGGACCTAAACCTTTTAGTCGAGAAACTGCTTTGTTAATGATGTGCGACAGTGTTGAGGCAGCATCCAAAAGTTTACGCGAGATAAATTCAGGAAAGATTGATGAATTAGTAGAAAGTGTAATTACTAGGCAAATGGAAGATGACCAATTTATAAACGCAAACATTAATTTTAAGGAAATAGAGGTGATTAAGAAAGTTTTAAAATCCAAGCTCGCCAATATATTCCATTTGAGGGTTGAGTACCCAGAATAAATGAAAAGTTAGGAATAATCTTATTTTAAATTCTTTTTTTGGTCCATTAAATTACCTCAAAATGAACAGCGTATTGGATTTATTTTAAAGTTTATATATTGTGTTTAAATATTATCATTTTATTAATGACAACTATTGAATTAGACAGAATTATTGAAATGGCATGGGAAGATAGAACACCATTCGAGGCTATTGAAATTCAGTTTGGCCTTTCAGAATCCGATGTCATTAAATTGATGAGAAAGGAATTAAAATCAAGTTCATTTAAGCTTTGGAGAAAACGTATTAATAATGGTATTAGCAGTAAACATTTGAATAAAAGGAGTAATGAGATTACGCGTTTCAAATCTAATCAGCAAAGATTAATTTCTAATAATAAAATTTCTAAACGATAGATTTTCCGACACAGCCTCATCAAATACATGAGCGTATTTCTAGTATTAATCCAGAGGAGTATGCAAAAACCCGAAACTATAGAGATGGTGCTCTAACTTATCTAAGTCCATATATTTCTAGAGGTGTAATTTCTACAAGACAGGTGTATGAATTTTTGACTGGATTAGGTCAACCTTGGAATGTAATTGAAAAACTTGTCCAGGAATTAGCATGGCGAGAGTATTGGCAATTGGTTTGGTTGAATAAAGGGGATGCCATAAATTCTGATTTAAAAAATGTCCAACAACCAATATCCAATCATTTAATTCCTAAGAATGTTGTAGATGCCAATACACATATACAGGTAGTAGATGAGGCAATAAAGGAATTGTATGATACAGGATATATGCACAATCATATGCGGATGTATGTGGCTTCGATATGCTGCAATATTGCTCAATCGCATTGGCACCAACCTTCCAAGTGGATGTACTATCATTTGCTAGATGGCGATATAGCTAGCAATCAATTGAGTTGGCAATGGGTTGCTGGGACCTTTTCAAACAAAAAATATTATGCAAATCAGGAAAACATTAATAAGTATTTTAATAGTACCCAAAAAAATACTTTTCTAGATATTTCTTATGAAGAGTTTGAAAATTTGGAAATACCAAAAACGCTACTCGATACCATTTTAATTGCTTTACATACAAAATTGCCTAAGGTGGATAAGCCAAATCTGTTTAAGAATAAAAAAACTTTGATTTACAATTACTATAATCTCGATGCTGAATGGCATAAACATGAAGATTTTCAGCGTGTTCTGTTATTAGAGCCTTCAATTTTTAAAGCTAATCCAGTAAGTTTGAAATGTATAGATTTTACTCTAAGTCTTGCTAAAAATATACCAGATTTAAAAATTTTTGTGGGCGAGTTTACGCAATTGGCGGAAGAAGTTTCAATAAAAGACATTATTTATAAGGAACATCCTTTGAATACCCATTATATAGGAATAGAGGAGGAAAGAGAATGGATGACAAATGTTAGGGGTTACTTTTCATCTTTTCATTCATTCTGGAAAAAGTGCAAGAAAGAACTAAAAAATTGAAGAAAAACAATTTACCAACAAAAATATGCTTGGTGTGCCATAGACCATTCACTTGGCGTAAAAAATGGGAACGGGATTGGGAAAATGTAAAATATTGCAGTAAACGATGTTCCCGTGAATCAAAATCATTGAATACAACTAAAAGCTAACTATATCTATTCTATTATCGCCTAATTTTTCCTGAAGTATCACCACTCATTAAATCTTTAACCATTTCGGCCGAAACCATATTGGCATCACCTTCCACTGTATGCTTTAGAGCACAAGTGCAATTGCCAAAGTTAAGAGCATCAAAATCATCCTGATAGTGGAGTAAACCGTAAATGACACCAGCAGCATAGGCATCGCCTGTACCTATCCTATCCACTATGTGGGTAACATCTAATTTTTCTGTTTTAAAAAATTCTTTTCCATTCCACATTCTACCTGATATACGATTGTGGGAAGCACTTACAGACTCCCTTTCTTTATCAAAGATCTTTTTAATTCGAGGTACCATCTTCATCAACTCGATAGATGCTTCTTGGAATTGATCATCTTTCTCTCCACATAATTCAATATCAAACAATTCGTGAAAATCATGGGCACCACCAAAAACAATATCACACCGGTCTATAAGATGCGGCATCACCTCCTTAGCTGCTTTTCCATAATCCCACATATTTTTTCTTGAATGAACATCGACTGAAACAGTGATCCCTTTATTGTTAGCAGTTTCAATAGCCTTATGGACACTTTCCATGGCTCCTATAGATACAGCAGGTGTAATACCCGTCCAATGAAACCATGAAGCACCCTCTAAAGCTTTTTCCCAATCTATAGATTCTGCGGTTATTTTAGCAAAAGCCGAATTTTTTCTAACATAAACAATTTGACTCGGTCGATGAACGGCTCCCTTTTCTAGAAAATAGAGTCCAATCATGTCATCGCCAAAAACAATTGAAGAAGTGTCTACCCAATTGTGTTTTAAAAATTGGGTTGCGGCTTTTCCTAATAAATTATCGGGAAATCGAGTAACGTGAGAAGCATTAAGCCCCATATAGGCCAGTGCAATCGCAACATTAGCTTCACCGCCCCCAAATACCATATCTAAATGATTGGCTTGAGAAAACATTGCATGTCCAGGAGGCGAAAGTCGCATCATAACCTCTCCAAACGTAACAACCTTATGCTGATTCATAATTTATCCTGTAATAATTGTAAACCTGTCAAAAGTTACAAATTACATTTTGACAATTTAATTCTTACAAACAATTTGTTTTAGTTAAGTGAAAAAGGATATTCCAAACCATTAATAGGGTAAGTTTGGTCGTTTCTCACTCAAATATTTCCAATAACGTTTAGGCACATGTCGAATATGTAACTTCATATTCTTCCTAGAAGCTATATTAGTGGTGTCAAAATAATCCTTCCATAAAGTTTGAAAATCAATTTCTTTATCAGAAAAATATTTTGAATCTGACTTACTTCCATCAAAATCATCTGTTAACTCTAAGCAAATTGTATCAACCTTTAACAAATCATAATAAATCCCATAATTTCTTTTTAGGTCATAAATCAGCCATTTTTGGTCGGCATATCTATCTTGAAAGTGTTTTGAAATTAATGGAAGTACATCAAAATCTGGTTCAATGTTGGCGAAATAAATTCCATCTTTAGTTAATCTAAACCGCACAAAAGCTTCCATTCGATGTTTTTCCCTACCTACCATTCTTGAAATTTGTGAGATTCTCAACACAACAGGATCAGAATAATCACAGGCAATACTTTTATTAGACCTAAATGTTCTACAAATAAAATCTAGTAAGAGACCTTCCATTTCTGGCAATTCACTCAGAAAAGAATAATATAAATGGCTAATTGTAGTGGTAGAGACTTTCTTTCTTAAACCTGTCCAAACCCTAGTACTTTTGGTTTCGTTTGTAATAACTTGTTGTGGAAGTGCGAACAATTTTGTCTGAGGAAAACTATTTTTTTGAATAATTACCTTTTCCAATCGTTGTTCAAATACTTCAAAAATTGCCGTTAGGAAACCGTCAAAACTTCCATCATATTGTAGTAAATGTGTATCCATTATTGAAATAATGCCAGCTGATTACTCAAGGATTTATTGTATTTGGATACACTAACCTTTTGAATTTGAAACTTCAATTGTTCTGGGGTATAATCCTTTTTTTCAAAATAGGCAGAGTCACAAGTAATAAAGTATCTGGCTCTATTTAGTGCAACACCAATTTTCTTTAAATGATCCCAACCTAATCGACGATATTTCCTAGCCTGCAAAATCTTATTTACCGATTTTAATCCGATGCCTGGAATACGTAGCAACATTCGTTTGTCAGCTTTATTTACATCTATAGGAAATTCATGAAGATTACGTAAAGCCCAACCTAATTTGGGATCAATTTCTAAATCTAAATGTTGGTATTGAGGATTTAAGATTTCAGAAATTTCAAATCCATAGAAACGCATTAACCAATCTGTCTGATATAGACGATTTTCGCGTAACATTGGCACGGCACTACCAATTTGTGGCAATCTATGATCATAGCTGATAGGAATATATCCCGAGTAATAAACACGTTTTAAATTAAACTTTTTATAAAAGAAATTAGATGCATGCATGATTTGAAAATCATTTTCACCAGAGGCCCCCACGATCATTTGGGTGCTTTGTCCAGCGGGAGCATATTGTGGTGTCCTTCGTATAAATTTCTTTTCTAATTTATACTGTATGATTTCATTCTTAACCTTTTCCATCGGTTTTAGAAAATCTTCCCGTTTTTTATCTGGAGCTAACCTTTTTAAACCCGCTTCTGTTGGAATTTCTATGTTCACACTCAACCGATCCGCATATAAACCTGCTTCCCGCATAAGATCATCTGAGGCACCCGGAATCGATTTTAAATGTATATAGCCATTAAAATTTTCTTCCAATCGCAATTTTTTCGCAACAGCAACCAAACGTTCCATTGTATAGTCTGGATTCTTAAAAATTCCAGAACTCAAAAACAGGCCCTCGATATAATTTCTGCGGTAAAAATTGATAGTTAAATTCACAACCTCTTGCACCTGAAAAGCAGCTCTTTTAATATCGTTGCTTTTTCGTGTTACACAATATGCACAATCGAAAATGCAAAAATTAGTAAGTAATATTTTCAAAAGAGAAACGCAGCGACTGTCTTCAGTATAAGAGTGACATATACCCATGCCACTAGAATTTCCTAAACCTTTGGTGGTATTAGATCGTTTACTGCCGCTCGATGCACATGAAACATCATATTTTGCGGCATCTGCTAGTATTGTTAATTTTTCTCGAATGCGTTCAAAAGACATGGGGCACAAATAAGTTCTAGAATGGAGGAAAAGTCAGAAACAATGTTTGAACTTTACCCTACAATTTTTATTGTAAATATTATAATAAGCGTAATATCCCCTTACCGTTATTTGTAGCAATTTTAATTAAATTAATCTGGTAGACGGGAAAATGTTTTATTGCATTAACTAAAGAAAATCAATACATTTAAAATCCATAAGATTAAATTCTATGTTCACTGATCGTCGTTGGATTAAAGCGTTAAGTGTTCTTTTCATATTGAACATATACTTTTCAATTGACACTGTAAATTGGCAGTTTCCAAAAACTGAACTTTTTCAAACGGAATTATGCCTTAAATTAAGTGAACTAGATGAGAGTATACTAAAGTATGCATTTGCAAAGAAGATAGCCAAAGTTTGCGTCAGGCAGGTTTCGGAATTTCTTTCTTTCAATAATACATCATTTATTAAATCCTATAATAAACGATTGGCAATTCGAGGTTTAAATCAAGAGGGACTTTATCTAAATCTTAAACCTAAATTGAATGATATAGTCCTTTACTATATTACCATTAGTCGCTCACTTTATTCTTAATGTAGAGCTTCAATCATACTAGATTAAATCGTTCTCTTTCTTCAAGTTACTTTTTGAAGAAATTCATTTACATTTTCGATTAACTAATAATGAAATTAAAACGTCATTTACGGTTCTGTGTCTTTCTGTTTTTTATAATACTTGCATCAATTGTACCAGTTCCATTCAAATTTTATTTAAAAGATAATTTACCAACGTTCAAGATTGAACAAGTTGACAAAAAGGAAGAAGATGAAGCACAGGTGGAAATATACCAACTTAAGGCTTAGGCATTATAAATTTTCCAAACGTTCTAATACTTCCTTTTTATAGCTTCTGCTAATTGGCAAAGATTCTTTTTGAATCGAAATAAATTCATTTGTATAAATGGAAATATGAGGTATCGAGATTATATAGGATCGATGAATACGCATAAAATTATTTTGCGGCAGTTTTGCCTCTATTGAACTAATCGTTTCACGTGTTACAATAATTTCGTTTGCTAAATGAATTTTTAGATAATCACTTAAACTTTCTATATATAAAATCGAATCGAAGTCAATTTTAATCATTTTTCTGTCAGATCTTACAAAGATAAAATCTATATTTTGCTGGTGTTGAGTTAAAGGCTTTTCTGTATAATTTACAATTTCAAAATACCTATTAACCGCTTTCAATAATCTATCGAAAGCTATAGGTTTTAAGAGATAATCAACGGCTTTTAACTCAAAGCCCTCAACAGCAAAATCCCTATATGCCGTGGTAAATATTATTTTGATGTCCTTATTTATTGTCTTTGCGAATGAAATTCCTGATAATTCTGGCATATTAATATCCAAAAACAATAGATCAATGGTTTCATTATTTATCCAATAAAAAGCCTCCATAGCGTTTTTACAGCTCGCTACAATTCTAATATTTGCAATTTTTGCAAGGTGGGAAGCTATAACTTCTCTAGCCACACTTTCATCGTCTACTATAAGACAGGATATGATTTGTTCTGTTTTCAAAAATCTAAAGTTAATTGGATTTCAAATGATGTTGAACTAGGTTTTATTGTTAAGGAATGTTTATGTGGATAAATAAGTTCTAGACGTTTTCTAATATTTTCTAGACCAATTCCTTTGTTTTCAATTTCTAATGAATCCGCGCTATTTTCTACTTTAAAATTTAATTTGTCAACATTATTCTCCAAATTAATTGATATGTCTAAATAACCATTTTTAATTTTTCCATGTTTAAAACTGTTCTCTATAAATGGGAGTAACAGCATAGGAGCAATTTTTTGGTTTTCATCCTCAATAGATGTATTAATCACCACTTTTAGGGTTTCATTAAATCTCATTTTTTCTAGGGAAATATAATCCTGTATATGAGCTATTTCTTCTGTTAAAAGCACCTCTTGTTTATCTGTTTGGTAAAGAAGATAATCTAAAAGATTAGATAGCTTTAAAATCATTTCTGGAGTTTCATCCTCTTTTTTTAATGCAAATCCGTACAGCGTGTTTAAGGTGTTGAACAAAAAATGCGGATGTATTTGCATTTTTAAATAATTCAATTCCTGTTCTTTTAACCTCAGTTGGGTTTGAAGTATTTTGGTTTTGAGCAGGGCGTTTTGTTCTATGTTATTCAAGTTAATTTTCACCAATTTTATTGAACCTGCCACAAACGTAACCAGATAGACTGCACTTAAAACAAAAAAGACATTTTTGGTTGCAGGTGCCATGTCTTCATATTGAAAATTTGATAAATAAATTAAACTGAAAAACATGGAAACCATTACCAAATAGGCGGAAATAATAAATGTATATGTGCTATAAAGAATGAAATGAAAGTATCTTTTGTTGATTAAGTACTTAGGAATCAATTTGTAAATGGAAATGTAGGTAGTTGCAATTGTAATTGGCATTAAGAATAAAGAAAATTGAAGAGTTTCAATAAAGCTCTTATTGCCGGCATCAAAAAAATAGGTGTAAAATATTAGCACAGCCAACCAAAAAATTAGGTGCAACATTAGTTGGGCTACCTTTTCTAATATGACCTTTGTTTTGTTCATTGCCAAAATCTTAGCTGCAATAGTAATATAAATTTATAGGTTATGTAACGCTTTGTAGACAGACAACCAAATTAGCAGGGGATTCTGCTATTTGTTAAATCGCAACCTTAAATTGTAATCTGTCGCAAATTCAAATTTTACTTCCTTTAGAATTTTAAGTTTGCCTACCATTTAATCAATAAACCAACAGTTATGTTTGTACTTAATTCAATCACCATGTTTACATTAGTTGCTAATCCTTTTATTGATCGCTTTTATGAAGGCGGTCCTTTTTTTATGTCATGTATCCTTATATGCTTATTACTAGCTATATTTTTTATAATAAAAGGATTCATAGGTATAAAGAATCCTGAAACTGCCAATAAATATCTTCGCCTAACCTCTGATGTTAGCCTATTAGGTTTAGTGGTAGGATTTCTTGGTTCTGTTATAGGGTTAATTTCTGCTTTTGATTCGGTGGAGGCGCTTGGTAACCCCGAACCTGCTATTTTTGCCGGCGGACTTAAAGTTTCCTTACTAACAGCAACTTTCGGACTTTTTTCCTTTGTCATTTCCCGAATAGGAATTTTGGTGCTTAGATGGCTTTTAAAAGGACCATTTGAAAAGCAAGAATAAATCTAAAATTTATATTCTATAGAATTAAAGCAGGCCTAAAGGCTTGCTTTTTTATTTTAATAGTTACTTCAATTTCCCAATTCCTTTCTAATTACAACAAAATGTTATCTTTATGAAAAGGCTAATCACTATTAATCACAACAAATCATTATGAAACAACTTTGGTTTTGCATCGCTCTTTTGACTACCCTTGTAGGTTATTGTCAGAGTTTTATCGGCGCTTGGGAAATGGAAAGCACAACTCCCGAAGGGGAAGATTACACTAGCGTAGTAATTTTTACTGAGGGCTATCAGGTTCTTGCGACCTATAATTCTGAAACAGGAAAGTTTATAAGCACAAATGGTGGTACTTGGAAGTTAGATGGTAATATCATGACTGAAAAAGTTGAGTTCAACTCAGGTAATCCTGAAATGGTTGGTGAAGTCGTAAGTTTTGAAGTTTTTATTGAAGGGGATAATATGGGGATTGTTGGCACGGATATGAAATTTAAACGTATAGATGATGGAACACCTGGAGAGCTGGAAGGAGCTTGGCTAATGTCTGGGAGGGTTGTAAATGATAAGCTTCAACTAAGAGATACTGATACTCCGAGAAAAACAATGAAAATTTTATCTGGCACACGGTTTCAATGGATTGCATATAATACTGATACAAAAGAATTTATGGGAACTGGAGGTGGCAACTATACAACCGTTGATGGAGTTTACACAGAAAATATAAAATTCTTTTCCAGAGATGATTCTCGAGTGGGGGCAAGTTTGAAATTTGATTTCAATTTAAAGGATGGAAATTGGCACCATACCGGTTTCTCAAGCAAAGGCGATCCATTAAATGAAATATGGAGCAAACGCAAATAAAACATACCATTTACTAAATTAGAAATTCCCACATTACCACTTTAATCCATCATTAAATTAGTTTTATGAAAACCCGTATTCTTTTCAACTTGATAATTGCAGTCAGCTTAACGGTTTTACAAGCTCAAAACAAAATTGATCCAACATTTGAAGAAGTTTTATCCCTTCAAAGCATAGGAGATATTTCAATTTCTCCAGATGGTAAAAACGCGCTAATAAGTTATCGCTCTACAGATTGGGAAAACAATCAATATGACACGGAATATTACTTGTCTAAAAATGGATCTGAGCCCTACGCCCTCACAAATAATTCAGAAGGAAGTAGCACCAGTGCCAATTGGTCACCAGATGGGCATTGGATTGCATTTCTTTCCAAAAGAGGGGAGCACAATCAAATTCACGTCATAAATTCAAACGGAGGGGAGGCTTTTCAATTAAGCAATACCGACATGAATATAAACAATCTCCAATGGTCTCCAGATGGTAAGAAAATAGCATTCGTGCAATCAGAGGATAAATCAAAAGAAGACAAAAAGCGAAAGGAGAAATATGGAGCTTTTGAGGTAGACGATGAGGAATTTAATCAAAATGAATTATGGATTTTAGATTTTAATCCTGCCCAACTTATTACTTACCCATTACCAAGCCAACTGAGTGATTCAACGTTCAAGGCAGAAAGAAAGGCTGTTAAATTGATTGATAGTACAACATTTACGATAGGATCGTGGAAATGGTCACCTGATGGAAAAAAAATAGCTTTTGATCATAGACCAAACCCGCTTATTAACTCTTTTTTTGATAGTGATATATCGGTCTTAGACCTAGATTCTAAAGAAATTAGGAATTTGGTTAGTAATCCAAGTTTTGATGGGTTTTTAGATTGGTCACCAGACAGCAATTCCATAATCTATAATTCACATTTAGATAACCGAACTTCTAATTATTACAAAAATTCCAAATACTTTATTATCCCAATTTCAAATAGTAAATCTAAAGAAGTTGCCAAAGATTTTGATGAGAATATAAGAGGTGTTAATTGGACTCCTAATGGAATTTATGGAACAGCTTTAAATAAAACGAATAGTAATATTGTTAGAATAGATCCTAAATCTGGGGAAGTGCAAACCATCCAAATTCCTTTTGCTAGGGTATACGACATTTCATTTTCTAAGGATGGGAATAAAGTAATTTTTGAAGCATCAAATGATGACACATTAAATGAGGTTTATATTTCCGAATTGAGTTTTAAAAATCCGAAAAAGTTAACGAATTTCAACCAACAATTGTCTGGTTGGGCCATTGCTAATAGCGACTTGATACAATGGAAAAGTAAGGATGGTAGTGAGATAGAAGGAGTTTTATACAAACCTCAAGATTATGATCCATCTAAAAAATATCCTTTAATGGTGGTGATCCATGGTGGTCCGACAGGAATTTCAATTCCACAACCAGTGCCATCTTCTGTATATCCGATCGTTCAATGGTTAAACAAAGGGGCTTTGGTCCTTAGTCCAAATTATCGTGGATCTGCAGGGTATGGTGAAGCTTTCCGGTCTTTAAATGTCCGTAATTTAGGAGTTGGTGACGCTTGGGATGTATTATCTGGGGTTCAGAGTTTAATTGACGAAGGAAAGGTAGACAAGGATAAATTAGGTTGTATGGGTTGGAGCCAAGGTGGTTATATCTCTGCTTTTTTAACCACAAATTCAAATATGTTTAAGGCAATTTCTGTTGGGGCCGGAATTTCAAATTGGATGACCTATTATGTAAATACAGACATACATCCTTTTACAAGGCAATATCTCGAAGCTACCCCTTGGGAGGATAAAGAAATTTATGAGTTAACTTCTCCTATGACAAATATTAATAATGCCTCAACGCCTACACTCATTCAACATGGTGAGTTTGATAAACGGGTGCCAATTGCAAATGCATATGAATTGTTACAAGGTTTAAGGGATAAGGGAGTCGATTCTAAACTTATTGTTTATAAAGGGTTTGGACATGGTATTTCTAAACCAAAAGAACGTTTGGCAGCAGTATGGCACAACTGGCAGTGGTTTTCGAAATATGTTTGGGGTGAGGAGGTTAGCATTCCAGAATAACAAGTCTTATTAATATTGAGGTGTGGGCTATTGTAACTTTTGTTACTGCGAAACTTATATCTATGCTTTTAATTTGCCTCTCAATTCAATAAAAATTAATTGAAGGTGACTTTTTTAAAAGCCACCTTTTTTATAAAACTCAACGATGATAATAAAACAATTTGAATACAAACCTTTAGCCCATTATTCATACGCAATAATTAGTAATGGAGAAATGGCAGTAATAGACCCTGAAAGAAATCCGATGCAATACTATCAATTTGCAAAGGAGCATGATGCAAAGATTGTTGCAGTAATACAAACACATCCGCATGCTGATTTCGTTAGCTCACACCTACAAATCCATGAGGAAACCGGTGCAACGATCTACAATAGTGAAATGTTGGGCGCGGATTACCCTCATGAAAGTTTCGATGAAGGGAACTCCATAAAATTAGGAGATGCCATTTTAAGGGCTTTAAATACTCCAGGACATTCTCCTGATAGTATTACCATTGTAGCAGAAGGAGATAACAAAACAGCTTTATTTACTGGGGATACATTATTTATAGGAGATGTGGGGCGTCCCGATTTAAGGGAAAAAGCAGGAAACATGACAGCTAAGAGACAAGAATTGGCTGAAATGATGTATGATACTATTACAACCAAGTTTAAAAACTTACCTGATGGTGCCTTGGTTTATCCTGCCCATGGAGCAGGTTCATTATGCGGTAAGAATTTAAGTGAAGAAAACAGTAGTACCTTAGGAAATGAAAGAATGGGCAACTGGGCATTTAAAGAACAATCAAAAGAAGAGTTCGTTAATACCTTGTTAGATAGCCAACCATTTATCCCTTCATATTTCGGGTATAATGTAGATATCAATAAAAATGGTGCTAAAAACTTAAGAGCGGCAATAGCAAATGTACCTTTCCATTATTTGGGGAAAACTGATGAATTAATTGTTGATACAAGACCAGAAGATACTTTTAAGAGAGGACATCTACCAAATAGTTTTAATATTCAGGCAGAATCGGTTGATTCTAAATTTGAAACATGGTTAGGATCTATCATTCAACCCAAAGAAGGCTTTCACTTAGTAATTGAGAATCCAGAGAATTTAGATACGATTTTGGAACGAGTGTCTAAAATTGGTTATGAGTCTCAACTAAAATCTGTAATTACACTTGATGGTGAGAATTTACAAAAAAGCTCAAAACTTAATCTAGATGATTTTACAAATAACCCTGATAAATACACGATTGTAGATATTCGCAATAGCAGTGAATTAGAAGAAGGAAAGTTTTTTGATTCTGCATTGTCTCATCCTTTAAATGAATTAAGAGATTCTGCAAATGACATTCCAACGGATAAACCTATCGTAGTGCATTGTGCCGGAGGTTACAGAAGTGCAGCGGGTAGTAGTATATTAGAAAGTTTAAAATCTAAAACTACGGTCTATGACCTGAGTGAGGATATCGAAAATTTTAAATAATTGTAAATCCCTCCCTTACCGGAGGGATTTTTTTATTTAATTCACATGGGGAAGTTTTAACTTCTTAATTAAGTTTTTATAGATAGTATCATTTTTAACCTCTTTTTGGAAAGGAAGTACCCCTAGATAACTCAAATCATGACTCCTTTCATCATAGGCAATTTTTAACCACTCCAACACCTTTTCATCATTTTTAGCAAAATTGTAAAATTGATAAATGACGTGAGGAGGAACATACGCTTGGTTTCTTGCCTGAACTAAAAAGTCTGCTGCTTTTTCATATGCACTTTGGTTGCCATTTTTTTCTTTTTCATTCTCCATAAACTCGGCAAGTTCAATGTTACCCACTAATTTTTGAAATGAAATAAAAAGTTCAAATGCTTCTTCAACATTTCCTAATGCATTTTGGGCATGAGATCTCGGCCAATTAGCGAAAGGGTTGTTGGGCCCCATTTTTATGGCATTTTTAGTGATCGAATCAGCGGCATGAAATTTCTCCTGGGCAACATACACCACTGCCTTTAAACCATGTACAAAAGGGTTGAAAGGATCATTTTGGGTAGCAATATTGGCGTATTTAGTTGCCTCTTCAAAACGTCCAAGACAAGCCAATAAATGTGCGTAATAGATATTATTAAATGAATTATTTGGATTTAATTCAAGGGATCGTTTAAACTCTTGTTCACCCATTTCCCAATTATAATCACCCCATACGTAGGCACCAGCCATCGCACCGTGAGCATCATAGTTGTTCGGACCCAATTCTACGCCCTTTTTGGCATTTTCCATAATTAAATCATGTGCATCCAAAGGGTTAACCATACCCAATACCATCATAAACAGGTTGGTATAACTTAAACCTGTGTAACCACCATAAAAATCAGGATCTATTTTTATCACCTCATTGAAAATATTTAAGTTTTCAAGCATGGCAGGAGGCGTAAACAATGAAAGGTTAAATATGCCCCTTAAATATAAATCATAGGCTTTGGGGTCTACTTTCCTAACCTCGGGAAATTCGTCTTCAATAGCATCCGAAAGAACCAACTTTACTTCCTTTGCCACATCTTTGGTAACATCCTGATGAATTTCTAACACATCCGAAATAGGACGGTCATAACTTTGGCTCAAAATTGTTTTTTCAATAGGAAATGCCTGAATCAATTTTATCTGAATCCGAAGATTGTCATCATATCTTAATACGGATCCTTCAATTATTGCATCAACGGATAACTCATCTGCTATTTGCTGTATACTTTTTTCTGTTTCCCTGTATCTGTCTGTGGAAGTTCTACTAGGTATTCTAAACTTATTCAATAGGGATAGAGAGCCAATGAGTTCATCTTGTATACCGTCTACAAAATAAGTTTCGGACACGTTTGATGAAATATTCTTGAAAGGAATTACCGCTATTGATTTAATTTCAGTTTTATTAGCAATTGAAAATACCTGTAATTTATCTAGCAACAGAAAAATTACAGCTAGGCTCAAACCAGTAATTATGATTTTATTTAATTCTGTTTTTCTCTTTATTAAGGTTTCTTCGTCTAATTCTTCATGGTCAACCTTTACAAACCCTTTTTTACTATAATCATAGAAATAGGTTACCGCTAACCAAATAGGAAAAACAATAATGAGACCTATCACAATGAGTCTTACATAATCTTGGCTGATACCAAATAAATCAAAAAGTGATAAACAGACTTGTATAATAAGCCATGATACCGCTACATAAGAAATTGCAGATCTCAATACATTTCCTTGTTGAAGTCGTTTAAGGAAATCCGGTTTTTTCACGATGGTTAGTTATAGCTCATATAAAGATAGTTTGTTTAAATTTTAAAGTCAACTAACCGATATTGAAAAACATTAATTTACATAGGGGAGTTTCAATTTTTTTATAAGATCCTTATAAATTGAATCGTTTTTTATTTCTGGACTAAATGGAGCTACACCTAGATATGCCATGTCATGCCCATGTTCTTTATAGGCTATCTGTAGCCATTCTAAAACTTTTTCAGTGTTTCCAGCTTTATTATAAATATAGTATATGAGATGAGGAGGAACGAAATGGTCTTCCCTTATTTTTTCAAAATACATGCCTCCATAATTGTAGGCTTTTTTAAACCCTTCAATCTGTGCAATTGAATCCATTTTACTGCCGAGGTAATCTTGGTTAGTTAATTTTAAATAAGTCATATATTCCTTAAATGCCTGTGCTTCATTGCCTAATTTTAATGAGGCGGTAGATTTTGGAAAGTAAGCGAATGGATTACCAGGATCCATATCAATTGATATTTGAGCAATACTATCTGTAGCCCACCATTCTTTATTTGCCCTTTTAACCACGGACTTCAATCCAAATACAAATGGATTTAATGGATCAACCTCTGTCGCCTTATCGGCATAATAATTTGCTTCTTCAAACCTTCCCAAACAGGCCAATAAATGGGAATAATAAATATTGCCAAAAGAATTGCTAGGATTATGTTTTAGACCCTCCTTAAATTTCTTTTCGCCATTTTCCCAATCGTAATTAACCCACACATCCACTCCTGCCTGTATACCAATATCCTTTGAGTCTAAATCTCTAGCCTTGGCAGAGTTTTCAAGAATGATGTCACGTACCTCTAATGGTTTTACCATCCCCAAAACCATCATAAACATATAGGCAGATGAGACACCTTGATATCCACCAAAAAAAGTTGAATCAACTTCTTTCGCCTTATTAAAATAGTTTAGACTTTGTTGAATTGATATTGGTGTAAACTCCGATAACTTGCTTTGTCCTCTCAAAAACAATTCATAAGCATAGGGATCAACTACAGGTTTTTCATCCAAAGTCTTTTGTGTTTGATCTGTCAATGCTACTTTCACTTTATCTACAACGTCCTTAGTAACCTCCCGGTGAATTTGAAGCACGTCTTTAAGTGGTTTGTCATATTGCTGGGTAAGTATGGTTTTTTCAATTGGAAATGCCTGAATAAGCTTTATCTGAATCCTTAAACTATTTTGGAAAAGTAAGACTGAACCTTCAATTATGGCATCCACAGACAATTCCTTAGCTATTTCCTGCACACTTTTAGTTGTCTTTTTATACTGGTTTGTTGATGTTTTAGAGGTAACCCTAAGATCCTTTACCATAGCCAAAGTGCCTATCAATTCATCCTGCATGCCATCTACAAAATAGGTTTGCGCATCGTTTCCTGAGATGTTTGAAAATGGGATTACGGCAATCGATCTTAAATCTGAACCTGATTCACCTGAAAATATAAAAATCCTATCTAGGACCAATATGATGATTGCCAAACTAAGGACAGTAATAATTGTACGGTTTAACCTAGACTTCGACTTTAAAATTGTTTCCTCATCTAATATGGATTGATCCGTTTTAGTAATGCCTTCTAAACTGAAATCATATAGGTAGGTGAGGAGTAACCAAATTGGGAAAAGGATGATTAATCCAACCAAAATGAGCCGGATATAACTGTCGCTTATGCCAAATAGCGGAAAGAGTAGGGAGCAAGCCTGTAAAATTAACCATGAAACAGCCATATACGAAACGGCGGATCTCAGTACATTTCCTTGTTGAAGTCGTTTAAGGAAATCTGGTTTTTTCACGATGGTTAATAGTAGTTATTATAAAGATAGGAGGATTGTTTCTGAAAATCAAGTTTTAAAATAAGGGCACCAACAAATTGTATTTAATTAGCATAGGGGATTTTCAGTTTTTTAATAAGATTTTTATAAATGGAATCATTCTTAACTTCAGAACTGAAACCGCCAATACCAATATAGGCCAAATCATGACAACGTTCCTCATAACCTTTTTGAAGCCATTCTAGTACCTTTTCAGTATTATCTGCTTTAGAATAAATTTGATAAATAGCATGTGGTGGGACGTATGTAATTTTCCTAAGTTTTTCCAAATACTGACCTCCAAAATTATAAGCTGCCTTAAAATCCTCAATCTTGGCAATTGAATCCATTTTAATAGCCAATTCGATATTACCTATTAGTTTATTGAAGGTTAAAAATTCTTCGAAACTTCTTCTTTCTTCACCTAACATTTTAGAAACATTATTTTTAGGTGCATATGCAAAAGGATTGGAAGGATCTAATTCTATTGATCTATTCGCTAAACTATCCGCTTCATTATATCGTTTACTTGCAGCTTTTACCACAGCCCCCAAACCAAAAACAAAGGGATTAAACGGGTCATTAACTATAGCTCTATCCGCATAAAAGTTTGCCTCATCAAACCTTCCTAAACAAGCCAATAGATGGGCATAAAACATATTATTTGAGGATTCACTAGAATTAATGTTTAAAGATTTTAAAAAATGTTTTTCGCCATTTTCCCAATCATAACTAGCTCCAACATAAGCATTTGCCAATACACTTTGCGCTTCAAAACTATATGGATCCATTTCCACGCCTTTTTGCGCATTCTCCATAACCAAATCCCTGACTTTTAAAGGGTTCACCATTCCCACCACCATCATATGCAAATATGCACTGCTTATACCTGAGTAACCTCCAAAAAATTTTGGATCAATTTCCTTGGCCTTTTCGAAATAAGACAGTCCCTGCTTTATTGATAAAGGAGTGATTTCATTTAACTTACTTCGTCCTTTAAGGTAAAGATCGTAAGCAATAGGGTCTACTTTTTTGGCGTCCTTTAAATTCATTTTAATTGAATCAGACAACATGAGTTTAACTTTTTCCGCAACATCCATGGTTACTTCCTTATAGATTTTTAAAGCATCGGTTAATGGTTTGTCATATGTTTGACTCAGAATGGTTTGTTCTTCAGGAAAGGCTTTAATAAGTTTAATTTGGATTCTTAAACTATTTTGGAAAAGCAATACAGAACCTTCAATTATGGCATCCACCGACAATTCCTTAGCTATTTCCTGTATACTTTTTGTTGTCTTTTTATACTGGTTTGTTGAAGTTTTTGACGTAATCCTAAAATCCTTAACCATGGCCAAAGTGCCTATCAATTCATCCTGCATACCATCTACAAAATAGGATTGCGCATTATTTCCTGAAATGTTTGAAAATGGAATTACTGCAATCGATCTTAGGTCTGAGCCTGATTCACCTGAAAAAATAAAAATCCTGTCGAGAATCAATAAGATAATAGCCAAACAAAGGACGGTAATAATTGTACGGTTTAACCTAGCCTTCGACTTTAAAATAGTTTCTTCATCCAAGGCGGATTGATCCGTTTTGGTGATGCCTTCTGAAGTAAAGTCATATAGATAAGTGAGGAGTAACCAAATTGGGAATAGGATGATTAATCCCACAAAAATGAGTCGAATATAGCTGTCACCTATCTCAAATAGTGGAAAGAGTAGGGAGCAGGCTTGTAAAATTAACCATGAAACAGCCACATAGGAAATAGCGAATCTCAGTACATTTCCTTGTTGAAGTCGTTTAAGGAAATCAGATTTTTTCAAAATGGTTAGTTGTAGTTATTATAAAGATAATGCCTTTATAATTGAAATTCAAGTTTTTACAATCTGTAATTTTTATTAACTTGAAGAAGATTTTAAGTCATTTATTAAAATGTTCGATTCCTATAAACATTTTTTAGAAACCCCTGGTTATAGCAAAATTATAGGTGATGATTACCTGATTGTTGAATTTAAGTGTCCAATAAAAGAAGAATTATTTGCAGCCTGGTCTGAATGCCATAGTGTCGTATATGTACTCAATGGTCAAAAAAAATGGATTACCCCTCAAGGAGATTATCTGGTCAAGGCAAATGAATCCATCTTCGTTAGAAAAGGAGCATTTAAAAACAGACAGTATTTTGAAGAAAGTTTTTGTGTACTAATGTTTTTTATGAAAGATGATTTTATTAGAAGATGTGTTGAGGAAGATATTAAAAAGGAAACTGCTTCTGCAAATGCTATCGAGCACCCTGATGTTGTTTATCGGATTAATATATCTGAAAGCCTTGAAACCCTATATCATTCCTTTTTCTCCTATTTAAAGAATCCTGATAAAACTCCCCAAAAAATAATTGAACTTAAATTTAGAGAAATGCTCCTAAACATTTGTCTAAATCCATCGAATGCTAATATTAAAAATATACTATATACAATATCTCATAATATTGGCGGCTCTATAGAGCAAATTATGGAAGAGCAGTTCATCTATAATCTGAAAATAGAAGAGTATGCGCGACTCTGTGGAAAGAGTGTGTCAACCTTTAAAAGGGAATTCAAAAAAATATATGGTACTACCCCCGGGAAATGGCTTCTGGCAAAACGTTTAAATTTTGCCAGGGAATTATTATTAGATACGCATTTAACTATTCAGGAGGTTTGTTATGAATGTGGCTTTGAAAGTGATTCCCATTTTATAAGGAGCTTTAAATCTCACTTCGGTGTTCCTCCTAATCAATGGCGTGAGGCAAGGATAAACACAGCTAGCTGAATTTATCTAAGCCATCAAACTTCTAGAAATCAAGTTTAATGGCTTTACCTAATTTCTTCCGACTAAATTTCTTCATTAACGGGTTCTCTTAATTTTTTCCAAGCCGAGTGTCCACCTTCTAGGTTAAAAACATTTTTGATCCCATTTTCCTTAGCTTTTATGGCTGCCACATAAGACATTACTCCTCCTGTACAACAGAATAGAAATGACCCTTCTCTATTAAATAACGAGTTCGGATTGCTATTTCGTGAATCCAGTTCCATTTCAACATCATCGAATGGAACATTAATGGCGCCAGGAATAGCACCTTGATTTTTAATTCCTTTAGGGCCTCTAACATCAATAATAGTATATTCGTGATTGTTGATGATTTCTTCCAATTTATCGACGGAAATTTGATCAATAATTTCCGTCGATTTATTTAACTTCAAATTTTGAGTCTCCATTATACGCCTAATTAAAGATTTTAAATTGAAATGGTTTCAGCTCCCTCTAAAATTAATTGATGTAACGCTGTAGAACCGACCAATTCTATTTCATCCATCAAATCTTCCTCGGTGTATCCTCTAACAGCTGAACAAGGAGGGCAAACCATTATGCGACATTTGTTATTGACAATATTGTCAATCATTTCCTTCATGGTAGGGTCTTTTGGATTTAAATGGGCAAATGTTGCTGCTCCTTTTCTAACCCAATCTACTCCAGAACTCACTAAAAATACACTTACGTCCAGACCAGTTTTAATCCCTCCATTTGCTATACTCCAACCTACAGATGCTCTTTCGTCATCCATTCCCTTGGTAATAATAATTACAACTTTCTTTTTTGTACTCATGATTAATTGATTTTAATTATTGGTTTTGTTATGAGACAAATTTAAAGTGCTTAATAATCAATAAATTGACTCTTAGGTTCAAATGATTGACTAATTAGACCTAATGGATTGCTAGAAAACAAATTAATTACCTTTCCTAGTTTCCATACTCAAAAATTGTAAATAGATAGAATTAGTGACCATTCTTTCTTTATTAAATGCATTTTAAGCGTGTTACATTCAAGCTGTTGCTCTTAATTAAGTAGTTTTTTTTACTCGTTTTTAATCCCAATTTAATTGGACAATTTTATAATCAGTACGATAGTTTAAAAATTTACGCAACCGTTTGCATAAACATATGCTAATTGGTATCTTTAAGCAATTATTTTAATGTAAAAAAAACAATGAAAAGAAGACTTATTACGGTTTTTATCTGTTTCCAAATACTTTCATGTAGTACCGATGATGGTGGTGGAGTACAGGTAGGTGGTCCTACAGGTCCATCTACTGGTGGAGGTGAAACAGGAGATCCCTTTTTATATGAACCTACTGATAATTTACAAGATTTAGCAAGCTTTCCGATAGGGAACATCGTTTCCGCACAACGAATAGCTTCTTCTACAGCTAACGATTTCAGGGATTTATTGTCAAAGGATTATAACAGTATTACGGCTGAAAATGATATGAAAATGGCCAATATGTTTTTGGGTCCAGATAATTTTGATTTTAGTGATGGCGATGCTATCGTTGCCTTTGCCAAAACAAATGGCATGAGAGTCCATGGACATGCTTTAATTTGGCATCCGTCATATGCTATTCCGGATTGGCTTGAGAATTTTAGTGGAACTGATGAAGAATTTTCAGCCCATATTGAAAATTATATAAAAACTACAGTAGCTCATTTTGCCCAAGAAAAGGACACCAACGGAAATTCTATAGTTACAGGATGGGATGTTGTTAATGAATATTTTGATGGAAATGCTATAAGATCTACACTTTTTACCCAAAGAATGGGTCAGAATTATATTGAGAAAATTTTTCAATGGGCACGTGAAGCAGATCCTGATGTATTATTGTTCTATAATGATTATAATATTGCTGGTCAGACTGATAAACGGAATGCAATTCTATCCATGGCATCAAATTTTAAAACTAATGGTATTCCTATTGATGGAATAGGAATGCAAATGCACTTGAGTTTAACCTGGCCATCATCTCAAGAAATTTCACAGGCATTAACTGATGTGGCCAATGCTGGATTATTAGTACATATTTCTGAGTTGGATATAGGAGTAAATCCAAATGATGATATCACTAGTCTAACTCTAAATCGTGCACAACAACAAGAAGATCATTATAAACATGTTACGTCTGAATATACTTCAATTGTTCCAGCTAGTCAACAGTATGGTATTACTATTTGGGGTGTAAGAGATCAGGATAGTTGGAGGTATGATGGGGGAACCGAATGGGCATTGCTTTATAACTCAAACTATGAATTTAAAATTGCACATCGCGGATTTGCGGATGGGCTTTAATCATAAACATTTATAGCCAAGCTTTTAGACATTTTGTTAGATTCGATTTATCAGAAAAGGGAACTGAATGCCTCATTATCGAACTTATAAAACGCTTCAGGTCACTTATAAAGTCAAGAATACTCAGTTTTTCACCATGTTCGGCAACTAGATATTACAGGCTTTTTAACAGCTAGATTATTATAATTAATACGACAAACAAGTTGAATAAACACTAATTACAATTTGAAATAATTATTAAATGAAAACACTTAAACAAATTTTTATACTCATAGTATTAATCCTAAGTTTCAATTGTAGTAGTGATGATAGTGGTGACGATACTGTAGGCGGGCCTACACCAACACCAAATCCAACAGACCCAACAGTATTACAATCTGATGCTTCCATAATTAAACCTTCAGAGGTTAAGCAGAATATCAGTGGTTTTGGCGCAGCAACGGTTTTTAGGCTTGAAAACCCTCTTAGTGCTTCAGATATGGACAAGTTATTCGGAACAGATAATGGTGAAGTTGGCCTATCAATGTTAAGAATACGGGTTGCCACAGATAATTATTCTAGAGGTATAGAGCTTGGACATGCCCAAATGGCAAAAGCCCGAGGCGCAAAAGTTATGGCCACACCATGGAGTCCACCGGCCGAAATGAAAACGAATAACAATTTGGTTGGTGGTTCATTAAAAACGGATTCATATGAAGATTATGCAAATTACTTAAATGATTTTACTAGTTATATGAACACCAATGGTGCTCCTCTTGATGCAATAGGTATCCAAAATGAAGGTGATTACCAGGTAAGTTATGAGTCCTGTGATTGGACAGCGGTACAGGTAAAGGATTTTGTTAGGGATTATGGACAGCTTATAACAAATACCAAAGTCATATCTCCTGAATCATTTCAGTTTAGACATGAGCATACAGATTTAATGTTAAATGACCCACAAGCAGTAAATAATGTTGATATTATAGGTGGGCACATTTATGGAACGCAATTACAAAATTATCCTTACCCTTTGGCTTTGGAAAAAGGAAAAGAATTATGGATGACCGAACACTACACTACTAGTGACAGAAGCGCCAATTTATGGCCTGACGCTCTTTTGGTTGGAAAAGAAATACATAACTGCATGGTAATAGGTCAGTATAGTGCCTATATATGGTGGTATGGCAAAAGGTATTATGGCTTTATTGGGGATGGGGAAGAAGGTACAGGAAATGGAGTGGTAACTAAGCGTGGATATGTAATGTCTAATTTTTCAAAATTTATTCGTCCTGGATACAAAAGAATCGAAGCTGGGGAAAATCCTCAAACCGATGTATTTGTAAGTGCCTATTCAGGCGATGGTAAAACAGTTATTGTAGCCATAAATGAATCAGGCCAAACCAAGGAACAGCAGTTTGTAATTACTGGAACCAATAGCACTAATGTAACTCCTTATATTACAAGTGCTTCTAAAAATCTCGAGTCTCAAGAAACTGTCAATATTGTATCAAGCATTGATGCATTTCTATATAATCTTCCACCCAATAGTATAACAACTTTCATAACTAATTAATAAGCAGCATAAAAAAGGAAAATTATTAACTAATGTATGGTGGGAGTTAAAATATTCAATGTTGGCACTGTTTTTATTATTTCAAAACACCGGAGGAACTGTTTAATTTAGTTTTAGAATATAAAAACCTTAAGTACTTCCATACTTTAATAATATCATCATTTAAAAAACCGCTTGTCAATGACAAGCGGTTTTTTAAATTAAATATTAAAGTTTCTAACTTAAAGAAATATTAAGTGTTATTGCACAAGACTCACTTCTAAATCATCTATATAAATAACTCCGCCTACATTTCCATCATAACTCATACTAATTGCAAATCGAGCATTATTAGGGCCTGCATTAGTTGTACTTGCAGTAAATTCATAAGTCACCTCGGTCCACTGATTGTTTGTAAATGCAGATTCTGGAGCAGCCCATTCTGCCCATCCTGGATCACCACCTTGATCTATAGCCACCTTTATGTTAGATATTCCTGACCCTTTAAACCACACACTTAGACGATAAGTTTTTCCATCCTCTACTGTCATACTTGAAGTAGGTTGTATATCCCAAGGGTTTGTGCCAATTTCATTTATTGTCATTTTTACGCTTTTATCTCCATCGTGACTTTCAGCATCCGTAATTTCACCACTAGCACGAGTTCCGTTTAATCCTCCCCATCCAGTTACACCATCAGCAGTTCCCAAAGCAGAATCCTCGAAACTACCATTTGTGTTAATTGGTGGTGGGGGTGGCGTGCCTGTTTGAATCAATGTAATATTATCAACGAAATAAACAGCATTTGCAATTACACCAAGATCTAAAACTGCTCTAGTTTGTTCTGCATTAGCCGTGAATAACCACTCAATTTGCTGCCACTCACCAGTAATGTCATAATTTCCACTATACATTGCGTCAGGATTTGTTGAAAATCTAATGTTTCCACCAACACCTGGAGAACCAGCTTGTGCTTTTATCCAAATAGATAATGAATATTCAGCGCCTACTACGGTAGGCACTGGATCACTTACAAATTGGGTTCTCCAAGCATCTCCTCCAGCGCCAACGGCCTTTAAAGATCGCCCAAAATAGGCTTCACCAGTAGATGTAGTAGCTGTCATTCCATCACCACCATTCCATTTACCCCAATTATTGAAATTATCTCCATCACCTGATTCTAATCCTCCATTTAATAGCAGATTATCACCAAACCAAAATTTTCCTGAAGCTATGGCTTCACCACCTGTTGTTGTTACTTTAACCTCAGAGGGAACATTCGGCGGAAGACCTGCAGGAATGGTTATTTTCAATTCCGTAGCTGTAGAGGAAACAACAATTGCTTCGATGTCTCCCACAGTAACTGACTGAAGATTATCCAAAGATGTCCCAACAATCGTTAATTCATCTCCCTCTCCCGCAGCACTAGTAGAAATTGCTGAAATAATTGGAAATGGTCTTGGGGTTATCGTGATATTGTTTGTGACTATATACCCCTTAGGCATCACCAAAGTAACCAATTTGTCACCAATTGGCATGGATTCCGATATCGTAAATTTTATCATACCTCCATCCAATTCATAAGGAATTTGATCGTTATCTATAAATACAAAACGAACTTCATTCAAATTACTGCCCTCAATAATTACCTGGTCGCCAGGGAAAATTACATTTGGCTGAACACTGTTAATAACTACTTCAGCTATAAGAGAATCGTCATCCTCACAACTTATTGCAAAAACAATTGGTATAATCAGCAAAAAGGTCCTGATAAATTTTAGAGTTTTTAACATGATTTTAAACACTTTTATTAGTTAGTAAATTATATGCTTATGATTAATTTAATGAAATAAATTATTCCTTTTAGCCAAAATGCCGTCGTCATTTATCAATTTCTTTCAATTCAACATAAATGAATTATAAAAAATTACACAGGATATCTTAAACAAGAACTTATTGCTGGTTCATTCACCTGTTACATCATAATTGTTAGGTACCAAATTTGCATTAATACCAAAAAAAGTATTGAAAAATTACGCTTATTGTAAATATACATAATATATTGTTTGACGCAACCGATTGTCTAGATTTTTTTACCATGATTTTCTAATTTATGATCTTATCAGAATGTCAATGGTTTTACCTGGAATTATAAAAAAGGAATTAGAGACTAAATCCTAACAAAAACTAACCGAATTCAACTCAAAAAATATTATAAAGTGTATCTTAACCCTTTTAGATATAATTGTAATAATTAGATTTAATTTTTGATGAAAATCCTCGGAATATCTGCTTACTACCATGATTCAGCAGCAGCAATTGTTGAAAATGGAATGGTTCTTTGTGCGGCCCAAGAAGAGCGGTTTTCTCGTATTAAAAATGATGCTGCATTTCCAATTGAAGCAATACAATTTTGTTTAGAGGAATCGGGTTTTACTTTTGAAGATATTGATCTAATCGCGTTTTACGATAAACCCTTTTTAAAATTTGAAAGACTTTTAGAGACTTATTATGCATTTGCTCCGAAAGGATTTATTTCATTTTCCAAAGCAATGCCTTTATGGCTTAAGGAAAAGCTTTTCATAAAACAGTTTATTCGCAAAAAAATTAAAGAATTAGGAGCCACCAATCATAGAAGCATTCCCATTAATTTTCCAGAACATCATTTGTCTCATGCCGCTAGTGCCTTTTACACTTCTCCTTTTAATGAGTGTGCATATCTAACAATCGATGGAGTAGGAGAATGGACCACCTCCTCTTATGGAGTGGCTAAAGGTGAAAGCGGGATTGAGGTTCTTGGGGAATTGCATTTTCCAGATTCCCTAGGATTGTTTTATTCCTCATTTACTTATTATTTAGGGTTTGAAGTGAATTCTGGTGAATATAAAATGATGGGATTGGCACCATACAGTAAACCAGAAAGTGAGCAAGTAATAAATTTTAAAGAATTAATAAAACAATTTTTAGTAAGCATTAAGCCAGATGGTTCCATTAAACTGAATATGGAATATTTTGAATTTGCAGTTGGTTTGAAAATGGTTAACCTTAAAAAATGGGTACAATTATTTGGATTTAGCAGACGATTACCTGAAGAAAAACTCTTACAGATACACGCAGATTTAGCCCTAGCTGCCCAAAAGGTATTGGAAGAAATTTTATCCCTGCTTATAAAGCATATAAAAAATATAACAAATAAAGAAAACTTATGCATGGCTGGTGGGGTAGCTTTAAATTGTGTGGCCAATTCAGAACTTTATAACAAGGACCTCTTCAAAGATATTTACATACAACCTGCCGCAGGTGATGCAGGAGGAGCTCTAGGAGCTGCATTGGCAAGTTGTTTTATCCATCAAGATTTAAAATTTAGAGGGTTACAAAAACCGTTTAATATCTATTTGGGACCAAAATTTTCTAATCTTGAGATAGAGCGTGTTTTAAAATCGAAAAAGTGTGATTACAAATATTTTGAAAATAGAAAAGAGCTAACGGAAATTGTAGCTAAATATATTTTTGATAAAAAAGTTATCGGTTGGTTTCAAGGAGCAACAGAGTTTGGACCACGTGCCTTAGGAAATCGAAGCATTTTGGCAGATGCCACTGATCCTGAAATGCAATCTAAGCTAAATATGAAAATTAAATTTAGGGAAGGATTCAGGCCTTTTGCGCCTGCCGTTTGCGAGGAAGATTACGACGACTACTTTGAAAGTGGGAAACAATCTTATTACATGTTATTTACAAGTAAGATTAAGAAGGGTTTAAGAAAAAACCTTCCTGATGGTTTCGATGATTTCAGTTTAGGGGATAAAAGAACATTTTCCAAATCTACCTTACCCGCTATAACCCATATAGATTTTTCCGCCAGGGTTCAAGTGGTTAAAAAAGATATGAATCCTGGATTTTGGGAATTGATTCAAGCTTATAAAAAGTTCAGTGGAATTGGGGTCCTTATAAATACAAGTTTTAATGTTAAGGATGAACCTATAGTAAATACACCTCTAGATGCCTATAATTGCTTTATGAAATCTGGCATAGATGTATTAGTTTTGGAGAACTACCTAATAGTAAAGTAAATGGAATTTATTAGTGAGTTTTTTTTATTCTTAAAAGAGCGAAAAAAATGGTGGTTGGTACCCCTAATAATCATTTTTGTTTTATTTGGGATATTAATCTTTTTCACGAGCAGTTCCGCTCTTGCCCCATTCATATATACTTTATTTTAATATGACTAGAGAAAAGGGCCTAGAAACCATCATAGTTTTAACTTTAGTTTCACTCGTTGTTTATTTAAAGTTTCCCAATCCATGGCTGATTTATTTAAGCCTAGCCCTTCTTGTAACAGGAACTATATCAACTAAAGCAACTTTATTTATAGGGGCCGTTTGGTTTAAATTTTCGCACTATTTCGGTATGGTAATGAATGTTGTAATCATGGGGATTATTTTTTACCTATTCCTTACACCATTGGCTTTGGTACAGAGAATTGTTGGTAAAAATAAATTGAGAATAAAACCCTATGGTGATTCATTTTTTCAACAGCGCCAACATCTATTTACAAAAAAGGATATTGAAAAACCTTGGTAGATTTTAGTCCTTAAAAAGCTCCATTGATTTGAATTCTTCAATAACCTTGTCGAAATCTTTTACTTCAAATCCTTTATTTTGAGCATTCTTTAGCGTTTTCTTCGCTAAACCGTTTTTGTTTAAACCCACAAAGGCTAGTGCTAGTTGATTTGCAGAAAGGGCAGAAGGCTCAATTGAATTTAACTTTGAAAAGTAAAATGCGGCTTTTTTATAATCCATCATTTTGAGGCACATAGTTCCGGCCATTTCGTAAACCTTTCCCTGCTCGGGATATTCAAAAATTAACGTTTGGGCAACTTGCAATGCTTTTTCATATTTCCCATCACTATTATACATGTTATAAGCCATAGCCATAGCATCGTCCCATTTAATAATATTTTGATTTATGTCTTGGGCGAGTTTTAATTCTCTGTATTTCCCTTTTGTGTTATTATCGAAAACGGAATCAATTTCCTGGTTTGAATTTAGGTTATAAGGCCATGAAATTTTTAATTTATCAATCACAATTATTCCTTGTATGGAATCAATCCGAGAAACAGGAATATCGCGTATAGCCTCATTAAATGATATATAATTACTCCAATCATTAAATAAATCCAATTCTTTTATTTTCTCATAAAACGCATCGGCCATTAGAAATTGACCTTTAATATTTGGGTGTACGTGTTCTGTCATTAATTCATTACCTACAATGTTAGAGGGTGAATGTTTGATAAATACTGTTTCCATATCTACCAATGGAAATTTGTACTTACTGGCCTTCTTTTGAATAATTTCATTGATTTTTTCTGGGGCACGGAACCTCAATAAATCTAATTCTTTGGCCAAATGAAGATATTTCTGTGCAGAATCTTTATTTTCTTGAAGATAACTTCTTCCTAATATATAGGCAGCTTTAGCATTTGAAGATGCAGTTTTTTTTATGATGTTATCTTGATAATCAACATTATTACGAAATTCAGTTTCATTTGGAAGGCCTTCACTTATAAAGGGTTGTATATCTTTTTCATTACTTACAACAGTTGATAATATAACTGGGATTTCATAGTTATTATATTTGGATAATAGTTTATCTAAATTACTTTGAAATTGATCCAACCCATCCTGATAAACTTTAGAATCTAATGGAATACGTTGTTCTTTAGCCATAACTTCCATTAATGTTGTAGTTCTTTCAGATGGTTTTTGAAAACTAGAGCTGGAGATTTTATGGTAGGTATTTTCTAAAAGTTGGAAAAAACGCAACTTTTTTAATTTGAGGTAAGAACGAATTACAAAAGGAAACGAACCATAAGAAATTGAGGAACCAATTCCATAGGCGCCATAATATTCATTATGTCCAGCATAAATGATAACTAAATCTGGGTTTTGTTTTATAATATCGTTCGCAATATCTAGAAGTGTATACGAATTTACAGCCGTCATCCCCGTATTTATGACTTCTACATTTTTGTCAGGAAATGTTAAGGATAACCTATGCTTTAGCATTCTAGGAAAAGATCCTCCTTTATAAAATGGAAAACCAACCACGGTTGAAGCCCCTTGAACAAAAACTCGAAAAGTACTATCCGTTTTTGTTTGTAAAAACAAGTCCGATTGGTTATCTGATCGTAAATCGTCATCCTGAAAATATTTCTTAGCCATTTTCTTATTCATGACTAAGTAATCAGGCTTATTATCCATTGGTATTCTATGAAACAGCTGATAATCTTCACCATACCCAACCATTCTTAATAAAACTTCAAGAATGAAAATGAAAATGAATGGGAGCGCAATGGCAATTAATTTAAAGACGACCTTTCTTTTCATGAATAAAATTAACTATTGAAAACACTAAATAAGGGCATTTAAATGTATAAACTAAATAAAAAAACTGCCTAAAGGTTCTTAATTCTTTAGGCAGCATTCATTTCTAACAAAACTAACTCAAATCAATTCTAAGCTATTTTATTGGTAACCTGGATTTTGGTATGCATCCTTTTCAGCCTGAGACATATCCATATCGTCAATTTGACTTCGCGGTATTGGCCTTAAATAATGATAAGGCTGAATTGTTCTATTCGTCACTGTTGGACTATGGTCAGAGGCTGAATTTCCACCAATTTCATAAGAACTGGCATATTCAGTCCATTTTTGAGTACGGACTAAATCATACCAACGGTAACCTTCTCCAAAATATTCTCGAGAACGCTCAGCAAGGATAAAGTCAATGTCAACAACGGCAGGTGTTGCAGCCACCATAGCGGCACTATTATCCTCAACACGAGGCTCATTTTCACCATTATCATAACACCATTTACCGGCTCTAGCGCGAATAACGTTTACCAAATCTCTTGCAGACATACTACCAGACGCTCCTTTAACTGCTGCCTCAGCAGCAACTAAATACAATTCAGAGAATTTTGCAATTGGGAAAGGACGAGTCAAGGCTCCATTTGGAGACCCAAGTCCTCCGGCATTATCGGTGCGGTATGTTCCTAATTTCCATAAACCAGGGTAGAACCTTCTATTTATCTCATTTAAATTAATAACATAATCAGATCTTCCAGCAATTTCTCCTCCACCAAGGTTACCACCATTCACATAGTTTACACTAGGATCATAGTCGTCCAAGAATGAAATAACTGCGTCCCCAGGTGCTATTTCCATACCATTAGCTGCTGTGATGGTCGGTGTAGTATCACCACCCTTATCCCAGTTGCCGCGATAGCTACTAACAAAAGTTGCATCGTAACGTGAATCTAAATCTTTTTCAGCAAATGTTTCTGTAAACACATTAATAGTTGGAGCCATACGTGTCCATGGTCGACCATAACTTTGTGCTGCTTCACGTTGAACTGCTGAAACTCCATCAACTGTAATTGTTGTATAGTTAGGGGTTACCATCCAAACTGCTGTATTAGGTCCACCACCATCTGTTCCACTCCAACCTAAATCAGCTTCATTATATATTTGGCTTTCTTCTGTACGATCTGAATAAAATAACATTTCTTCATGACGATCGTTTGTAGCTACATGTACATCGTAAAAACAGTCTAACAGTCGGTAAGGCCCAGGATTATTAATTCCATCCATCGCTACGTCATAAGCCCCTTGGAAATAATAGGAGGGACTATTGCCGTCAGGATCTGTCCTTGAAGCTTCAGGATAAGTTGGAATACTGTTTGGATTTTCTAACCACCAACCATACGTTAAATAAGCTTTGGCTAAAAACAAACGTGCTACGTTCTTGGTGACAGTACCGGTTAAACGTGGGTTATCAGGTAAATCATTAACTGCATCTTCTAAATCTGGAAAAATGGCTTTAGTATATACCTCAGGTACGGTGTTACGAACAGAAGTTCTAACAACAGAATTGTTGAATTTCAATTCCCCGCCTCCCAAATCTAAAGGCACTCCACCATAAGTTTGTACCAAAAGAAAATAATAAAATGCCCTAAAAAATTTGGCCTCTGCTATTAGGGAGTTATCAAGGTTTACAGCTTCAGCGTTTTCTATAATACCACTTGCCGTATTTATAGCAGGGAATGAAGTTCCCCAAACTCTACCAATAGAAAACCCACTGGTTGAACTTAAATTACCTTGACCTGCAAGATCTAAATCATGAAAATTATTATCAGCACTTTGGGCCGCAGCATATTCATCTGTTCCAGTTTCACCTAAATTTAAAAAATAGGCAAATCCATAAATACTTCTTGTACTTTGATATAAATAGGTTAATCCACCTTGAACACCTAGTTCAGTAGTGAAAAAATCTGGGGTAAACACTCCCCGTGGTTCTTCTACAAGAATTTCATCTGAACAAGAACCTAGCATCAAGGCAATTAAAACAATTGCAATTGAAATACTTTTAAGTTTTATCTTTCTCATAATAGTTGTTTAAAATGTTATGTTTAACCCCAACAAATAATTTCTCGTTGAAGGAACGTTAGTTCCAATGGTAGGAATACCAGGAGAAATATTACCCGTATTTACTGCCGTGTTCTGACGGTTGCCGTTCACAACACCCGAGTTTGTAATTTCAGGGTCTAGCCCAGATTCATCATGGAATGGAGAAAATAGTACAAACGGATTCTGTGCCGTTGCATATAATCGTAACCTCTGAATTCCAATTCTTTCAAGTAAATCTTGGCTAAAATTATAACCTAAAGTTAGTGTTCTTATTTTTAAGTATGAACCATCAAAATAACCCAATGTACTTGCGTATTTTTGGTTATCACCACTTTGAATACCTCCAGGTGCAGGATATTTAGCTCCTGTGTTAGTAGGTGTCCAATAGTCTACATCCACGTTGTTTTGTCTACCGGTTAATAAATTTAGATAACCGCTTGAAGAATATAAGGTACTTACAAGGGTTCCCCCACTTTGGAACGTACCTACCATACTCAAGTCAAAATTCTTATACGCCAAACGGGTGTTAAAACCACCTTGAAAATCTGGTGTAGGATCTATTATCACTCTATCATCAGCACCAATTGCCCTTGTAGGCGAACCATCGGCGTTGTAATCACCTGTATAACGTACTTTTACCATACCTGGGCCACTTGCGCCAGGCTCAAGTATACTCAAATATTGGAAATCTGGATCAGTTTCATTCCATAGACCAATTCTATCATAATCATAAATAACATTGATAGGAGATCCAACGAACCAAAGGTTTCCTTCATCTTCATCAACTCCAGTAGCTAAAGAAACAATTTCGTTTTGATTGGTATATACATTAACTCCTACATCCCAACTAAATCCATCCGGATTATCAATGATTGTAGCGTTAAGAGTGGCTTCAAAACCTTTGTTTTGCACTTCACCAATATTACTTCTTACACTGCCAACACCAGCTGTTTCTGGCAAACCGAGTGTATATAGTACATCATTCGTATTTGTAATATAATACTCAAAGGTACCAGACAATCGATTATTAAATAAGCCGAAGTCTAGACCAAAGTTATAAGTTTCTGAATATTCCCATCCTAAGTTTGGATTTGGCAATAAATTCACAAAATATCCTGTGGCAAACGTACTGCCGAAATTATAGTTTACTGTACCTAATCCCCCTTGAACAGAATATGGGGCAATCGCCTGGTTAGAAGTTTCACCATAACCAGCACGTAGTTTAAATAAATTTACCCAATCTACATTTTCCATGAAGGCCTCATTACCAATATTCCATCCTACTGATAGAGCAGGATATGTTACCCATTCACGACCTGGAGCTAATCTAGAGGAACCATCTGAACGTACGGTAGCGGTTATTAAATAACGGCTGTCATACTGATACATTACCCTCGCCATATAAGACAATAATCCTGTCGCTGAATAACCAGTTCCATAATTCAATATATCTTCTGCAAGAGCAGAATCTAAATTATACCATAATGACAATTCGTTAGGTATGTTTCTAGCTGCTAAACCAATATTGTCAAATTCCGTATTCTGAGCCGAGAATAATCCAACAAAGTTTACTTGGTGTTTATCGGCGAATGTACGGTCAAAAATCAATTGATTTTCAATGACATAATCTCTAGTAATAGAACTGTTATAGCTTGCGGAGTTAGGGTTTTGTTCATTAAAATTAAATACTCCTTGCCCTGTGAAATTTCCATCTCTACTTGAACGGTAATTTAGACCGATATTAAGACGGTATTTCAAACCTTCTAGGAACGGCAACTTCATCTCACCATAGATATTATTATAAGTACCAAAATCCAACTGTTCATTAGCTCTACGTTTTCCTATACGGTTAACTTCATTTCTTGTTGGAATCCAAAGGTTATCTACCGCTGTTTGTAGACGAACCGATTCTAGAAAATCACCATTCTCATCATATGGACTTAATAATGGGGATGCAGACAATGCACCTCCAATACCTATAATACTGCTGGTTTTATTAAAGTTGGTTACAGAGTTTACACCAAATCTGAATAAGGAGCCTACTTCTTGATCGATTTGCACGCGAAGTGAGATTCTCTCGAATGAATCTTCTGGCACAACAGATGTTTCTTTGAAATATCCCATTCCGATATTATAGTTTCCTTTTTCGGATCCTCCTTGCACACTAACATCATGGGTCATTTGAAATCCTGTACCGTAAAGCAAATCTTGCCAATCTGTATCGTTTCCAAGATATTCATCACCACCTAAACTATAAATTGGAACTCCTCCTTGATTTGGATGAGCTGCAACATCAGCTCGCAGTTGAATAAACTGCAATGCATTCATAAGTGGATATTTATTAAAGACTTCCTTAGTGGCATAGTAGGTGTTATAAGAAAAGGTTGCTTTTTGACCTTCTTTTCCTGATTTGGTTGTAATTATTATAACACCATTCGCACCTCTCGAACCATAAATGGCAGTTGCGGAAGCATCTTTAAGAATATCTAAGCTCTCAATATCATTTGGGTTAATATCACTTAAACCTCCTGAAAAAGGAATTCCGTTCAATACTATCAATGGATCATTGCTTCCTGAAAGAGATCGCGTACCTCTAATTCTAATTTGTGGAGCATCTCCTGGTCGTGTACCCGTGGTGGAAATATTTACACCTGCAGCTCTACCTTGAAGAGCTTGTTGGAAATTAGCTGCTGGTACTTCATTCAATTCTCCTCCTTTAATTGAGACCACAGATCCTGTTACGGATTCCCTTGTTTGGGTACCATAACCGATAACTATTACCTCGTCTAAAGCGGATACATCTGATTGAAGTACAATATCTATTCGGCTTCTATTGTTAACGGTTATTTCTCTTGAAGTATATCCTACGTAACTAACAACCAAAATAGCATTAGAAGCTACATTGTCTAAGGTATAGTTACCGTCAAAATCTGTAGCCGCTCCATTTTGGGTACCTTTTACTATAACGTTCGCCCCTGGTATTGGCCCATTGGCATCAGAAACCGTACCCGACACGGTTATTTGGGCTGACATCCCGGAGCAATACAATGTAAATACGACTAATAAACATAATCGTACCACATGTTTACTTTTTAAAAATATAAAGTTTGTCATATAGATTGAATTAAGTAGTTAAAATTAATTTGAATAACAGTTAGTGATAAGTAGTGGGTTGGTACACTACTTTAATTTTAGTAAATCGATTGTTTAATTAAAGAGTTATTAGTTCAGACCATAATTTATATTCTATTAAGATTATTTAAAGTTTAAAAGGTATTGTATTGAAAACCAAATTGTTACTGTAGGCTCCTTGTTAATTGTTTGTTGTAATCTATAGAAAAATCAGTTTTAACCTTAACTAATTTATACACTATATTAACAAATGTATATAATAATTTAATATATCGCAACCGATTGTGTTAAAATTTTTAAGACTTGCTTTTCAATCTAAATTTTTATAATTTATAAGGTTGCAAACAAGTAATAAAACCGTCTCCATCGTGTTTAATCTCATTAACTTTTACAGACCTCAAATGAGTGATTCCTTTCGATAAACTGGAATCATGGTAAAACAAATACCATTTTCCATTTACTTCACAAATTGAATGGTGGGTAGTCCATCCAATGACCGGCTCTAAAATTCGACCCTTATAAGTAAATGGGCCATAAGGATTATCGCCAATGGCGTAACAAATAAAATGTGTATCACCGGTGGAATACGAAAAATAATATTTGCCATTAAACTTGTGTACCCAAGATGCCTCAAAAAATCTTCTTTTATTATCTCCTGACAGAAGGGTAGCTCCAGTGTCATCGACTATTTTAATTTCCTTTGGACTTTCAGCGAATTGTAACATATCGTCTGTCATTTTTGCAACAATAGGACCCAAAGCCGGTTCTTCATCTTTCGGCAGCTCGTAATCTTCTCTATACTGATTGTTCCTGAATTTTTGAAGTTGTCCACCCCAAATTCCTCCGAAGTATAGATAAAAACTACCATCGTCATCTTCAAATATCGCTGGATCTATACTGTAACTTCCTTTTATTGGTAAAGGTTCTGCCTTGAAAGGCCCAACAGGTGAATTGCTTGTTGCTATACCTATTTGAAAAATTCCATTTTTGTTCTTAGCTGGAAAAACCAAGTAGTATTTGCCATTCTTTTTTGCAGCATCGGGAGCCCACATTTGTCTTTCTGCCCAGGGAACTTCATTTACATGCAAGGCTACACCATTATCAACGGCAGCACTGTCTATGGTTTCCATGGAAAGTATATGATAATCTTCCATGCCGAAATGATCTCCATTATCATTAAAGGGAATTCCAGCATCTATATCATGGCTTGGGTAAATATAAATTTTGTCGTCAAAAACATGAGCCGATGGGTCTGCGGTATAAATGTGCGTAACCAAAGGCTCTGAAATGGCTTTTTCAATTAATTTATCTAATTCCGCCTGATCAATTATATCTTCTGGCATTCTATTGGTTTTATTAGTTAAATGTTTTATCTATCTCCTTTGAAGTAAATCCCTTTCAATATCAACTTCCATTTTTTTATTTATTTCGTAGAAAAATAAAAGTCCTACACAAATTAAAAATGGAATTGAAGGGTACACACTAACAAGCATTTTTGTTCCTAAAATTGCTGATTCGGGCTGAACAATTTCATTCATGCTTACATTTGCTGCTTCTTTAGTAACATAGCCATACCTACCTAAAATAAAAGTTACCAATGCACTTCCTATGCTCAAACCTCCTTTTAAACCTACCATCATGGCCGAAAATATTATAGCTGTTGCACGCCTATTTGTTTTCCATTCTGAATAATCCGCAACATCCGCAATCATTGCCCAAAGTAATGGGATGGTAAGGCCGTAGAAGAATCCATGCAATATCTGTGACATAAAGATTAAAAGAATGGAGGTGGGGGAGAACAAGTAAAACACAAGAATAAATAGTGTTGACACAAATAGAGCGGATTTGAACACATCACGTTTTCCATACTTATCTGCAAATCGCTTCGATAGGGTAATACCAACAATCATAAAAATGATTCCTCCAGCATTAAATAATCCAAAACCAGCAGAAACTGGATTCTCCCCGAAAAAGTTGACCCCAATGTCTGCAAGAAAATTCAATATTGGTTGTATAAATTCTGTAAGCGCAGGTTTATCTATATAGTTTTCAAAATAATATACATATGAGCCACCTTTCATGGCAAGCGTTATAAAAATGAATGTTGTTATAATTAATATGATTACCCAAGGTTTATTTCTTATCAAATCAGATAAATCCTCCTTAATGGTCGAAGATTGTTCAGGTGTAGGAACAACGCGCTCCCTTGTTGTAATAAAAGTTATCAGTAGCATAACAGTACCAATAATAGCCAACCAAGTCATTACTGCTTCTATCCCAACTGCTTTGTCTCCATTGCCTGCAGCTTCAATTATTGGCAACATAAAAACTTGTACAAAGAATTGGGCAAACATTACAGCAACAAAACGATATGATGACAAACTATTCCTTTCAGGCATACTGCCAGTAATAACACCACTTAAAGCTGAATAGGGCAAATTATTTGCCGCATATAGAAGTAGCAATAAAGTATACGTAACTACGGCGTAAATTACCTTACCCTTATAATCGAAATCAGGGGTACTAAAAGCTAGTAATGCAGCGGCACCTAAAGGAATGGCTGTCCAAAAAATCCATGGCCGAAATTTTCCCCATCTTGTATTTGTTCTATCTGCCAGGGCGCCAATTATTGGATTAAAACCAAAAGCAGCAACTAACCCAACACTAAGCATAACCGCAGATGCGTCATCAGTTTCTAGACCATAAATGTCTGTATAGAAATAAGCTAAATAGGTAATTAGAGTTTGGAACACAAGATTGGCAGCAAGGTCTCCCAAACTATAGCCAATTTTTTCCTTTACAGAGAGTTTATGTGAGTTTGTTTCCATTAATAATTTAATTAGAACTCAATTCAGAATCAAAACGCTTCTTTAATGCAATGATAGTATCATAAGCGGCCTTAGGCTTAAATTCTCTATCAAACAGCAATGGATAGTTGGTTCTTCCTCTTACAGGGAATCCATTCAACCATGATTGTCCATCATTAACCCCCCAAAATGTAACCCGACTGATTTTATCCTTATGTTTAAGGAAAACCTTAAAAATGTCCCTATATCTATTTGCCAATTTAACCTGAATAGAATCTGGCAATCCTTCCTTATAAGGATTTAAACGTTCATTATTTTCGAAATTCTGACTAATCTCCGCACCCTGCAAATCGCGTGGATTTGGCAAAACACTAATGTCTAACTCTGTGATTGCAACTTTAACCCCAAGTTCTGCATAATCTAAAATACTTTGTTCTATTTCTTCAAGTGACGGATAATTAAGGTGCCAATGTCCCTGCATGCCGATGCCATCAACTTTAATTCCTTGATCCATTATATGTTTAACCATTCTAATGGCACCCTCACGTTTTTTTAAGTTGGTCATATTATAATCGTTATAATATAAATCTGTTTCAGGGTCAATTTCAGAAGCCCATTTAAATGAAGATGCAAGATAATCTTCCCCCATTTTCTTTAAAAAAATGGATTCTCTTAGGGTGCCATCCTCATTTAATGCTTCATTAACAACGTCCCAAGAATGAATTCTTCCTTTATATCTAGTAACTATATCCCTGACATGTTTTTCAGTAGCCATGGCAAATTCCGTACTATCCTCAATTTCCCTGAACCAATTAGACAATTGGCTATGCCATATTAATGTATGCCCATGAATGAACATGTCATACTCTTCCCCTAAGGCAACAAACTTATCGGCTTCACCAAAATTAAAAGTATCTCGTTGGGGGTGAATATTCATTGATTTCATGATATTCTCAGCGGTAATGCTACTGAACTCTCTCCCGATAAGAGAAGTAACAACGGAATCGGTTGCATTAATTTGGTTAAAATTCAGTGCGGCACCAATATAAAATGCATTTTCAAACACATTTCGTAGAGTGCTTGGTTTTGATGGTGAATCATCTACCTCTTTACAACCAACACTAACAATTAAAATTGCCAGTAGAAATGGTAATTGGTTTTTTATTTTCACATTATACAATTTAGTTTAGCAGTATATCTTAATTCAAATAGGTGTATTCTCAATTGAAGTTTACGGTCAAAAATTAACTTGAACCTTAGGCTAATAACATTAAGCATTAGACCTTTAAGTATTATCTTTAAGTTGCTATATGGCAAACCATCGATTCACAACCTTTCAATTATGAATATCTCAAAAATCAATCATAATAATTTCGAAGATAATAAATAATTCATAATTTGCAACCGATTGTGTAAAACAAAATAAATCTTTCTAGAAAAATGGATTTTATGCAACATAATAGGAAATCACGATTCAATAAAACAACTTTAATCAATAGCCATGGGTAGAACATTGTTAAAAATTAGTTTCCTAACTCTAATAAGTGCAGTGCTTATTACTTGCAAAGAGTCAACAGAAAGTTCTCCCCAAATAGATTCTGAAGAAATTTCAACTACCGAAGAAACTTTAGATTTCCCATTTTATAATACCGAATTGACCATTGATGAAAGAGTTGTGGATTTAATTTCCCGTCTAACATTGGAAGAAAAAATTCTTCAAATGATGAACGGTACTCCAGCAATTGAAAGGCTTGGAATTCCTCCTTATGACTATTGGAATGAGGCTCTTCATGGAGTTGGGAGGGCTGCAGCTGCAACCGTTTTCCCTCAGGCAATAGGACTTGGTGCCACATTTGACCCTGACTTAACATATCGTGTTTCGTCGGCAATTTCGGATGAAGCTAGGGCATTGTATAACGCTACTAGTGATAAAGGTTATTATAATCAGTACAATGGTTTGACATTTTGGACACCGAATATCAATATATTTCGGGATCCGAGGTGGGGAAGAGGGCAAGAAACTTATGGGGAAGACCCATATCTAACTTCCATCTTAGGCACCGCTTTTGTAAAAGGCCTACAAGGAGATAATCCCAATTATTTAAAGACTGCTGCGTGTGCTAAGCATTTTGCCGTTCATAGTGGTCCGGAACAGGTAAGACATGAATTTAATGCAGAAGTAAATAACAAAGATTTATGGGAAACTTATTTACCAGCATTTGAAGCCCTTGTCGAAGCTAACGTTGAGTCCGTGATGTGCGCTTACAATCGCGTTAATGGTGAACCATGTTGTTCAGATAATTTTTTACTTACTGAAATACTTAGAGATAAATGGAATTTTGAAGGTCATATTTTAACTGATTGTGGCGCTCTTGAAGACTATTTTAAAGATAATGGTCATGGCGTGGTTACTAATGATTATGAGGCTGCTGCCTTAGCCGTGAAAAATGGGGTTAGTCTTAATTGCGGAGGAACATTTAATTCACTAAATAGGGCAATTAAAAAAGGATTAATTAATGAAGAAGATATCGATAACCAATTAGCATTGTTGTTGAGAACCAGATTTAAATTGGGCTTGTTTGATCCTAAGGGAAGTAATCCCTATGATTCTATTTCTATCGACATTGTTAATGGTAAAGAAAATAGGGCATTAGCACGTGAAGCGGCACAAAAAAGTATTGTCTTATTAAAAAATAATGGGGTGCTTCCTTTAAAAAATAATCTCTCCAAATATTTTGTCACCGGCCCAAATGCAACAAGTGTAGAAGCGCTTTTAGGAAATTATTACGGGGTCAATTCAAATTTAGTTACAATTTTAGAGGGTATTAGTGCTGCTATAGAGCCAACCAGTCAACTTCAATATAGACTTGGCGCAATGTTGAATCAACCAGCGATCAATCCTATTAATTATGCAATCGGACATGCGGGCAATAGCGATGTTTCTATTGTTGTTTTAGGCTTAACTAGCACGCTTCAAGGAGAGGAGGGTGACTCTATTGATTCATCCACCGCAGGGGATCGGTTAGATTATAATTTACCGGAAAATCAAATATATTACCTTAAAAAATTAAAAGAAGCAGCTGATAAAAATCCGAATGATAGTAATCCTATTATCGCGATAATCACGGGAGGAAGCCCGATAAACCTTGAAGAAGTTCAACAGCTTGCTGATGCGATACTATTTGTTTGGTATCCTGGTGAGGAAGGAGGAAATGCCGTGGCAGATATACTTTTTGGCAAAGTATCCCCATCGGGTAGATTACCAATAACGTTTCCAAAATCATTGGAGCAACTTCCTCCATATGAAGATTATTCAATGAAAGGTAGAACATATAAGTATATGGAGTCAGATCCTATGTATCCTTTCGGTTATGGGTTAAGCTACACAAACTTTACTTATAGTGGTGCATCTACTTCTTCGGAATCCATTACACAAGGGGATAAGCTAGGAATAAATGTCACAGTTACGAATTCAGGAGATATTAAATCAGATGAAGTAGTTCAATTATACATTTCACATGTAGATGCTTCTGAAACGGTCCCGAATTACGAGTTTGTAAAAACTAAGCGCATATCCTTGGATTCTGGTTCTTCTGCTAATCTGAATTTTGAATTAGAATCAACGGATTTACAAATTGTTACACAAGAAGGCACAAAGGTCTTTGAACCTGGAGAAGTAAAAATCTATATTGGCGGTTCTAGCCCATTGAAAAGAAGTGCAGAATTAGGTGCTTCACAAATGGCAGAACTAGAAATTACCATGAAATAAATCATTAATATCAATGAAACAATTTCAATACTCTTTGTTAATCATTATTGCATTCCTCCTAAGTCTTAGCATGGATGCACAAGTTAGATTGCCAAAATTAATCAGTGATGGACTAGTATTACAACGGGATTCAGAAGTTATTATATGGGGTTGGGCAAGTGCAAATGAAAAAGTCGCTGTCGACTTTAATGGTAAAAAATACAGAACCACCGCGAACAAAGATGGGAATTGGAGTGTGAAAATGCGAAAAATGAAATCTGGAGGCCCATATCAAATGAAAGTTTCCGGAAAAAATGAAGTTATAATAAAGGATATTTTAATAGGTGATGTTTGGTTATGTACGGGTCAATCTAATATGGTACATCAAATGGATATCCACGATGTTCTATATGAACTGGAAATAGCAACGGCAAATAACCCTGAAATACGTCATTTCAAAGTTCCAACAACACCAAGTATATCTGGTCCCCAGCAAGATTTGCAAGATGGTGAGTGGCAAAAAGCCGTAGGTGAAGAGGTGAGACCATTTTCTGCAGTCGCCTATTTTTTTGCGAAACGAATTTATGAAAAGAACAAAATTCCTATTGGTTTAGTAAATGCCAGCGTAGGAGGAACTCCAATCGAAGCTTGGATACCTAAGGAAGGTTATAAGAATTTTTATGACATACTTAAAATCATTGAAGAAAATAAGGATACTGCATTTGTGAATGGCCAAAGAAGAAACCGACCAAGTTTTAATGGCTATTCTAATGAGGTTAGAGATAAAGGATTAATCGGGCCATTACCTTGGTTTGATGTGAAGTTTAAACCTAAAGATTGGAGGAGAATTAATATTCCTGGCTATTGGGAAGATCAGGGAGCAAAAGATTTAAACGGTGTGGTTTGGTATAGGAGAGAAATTGAAATACCTAAATATATGGTTGGCAAAAAAGCACGTGTTTTCCTAGGAAGAATTATAGATGCGGATGAACTTTATATTAACGGTGTTAAGGTTGGGAACAAAACTTACCAGTATCCACAAAGACGATATAATATACCTGATACACTTTTAAAGCCTGGTAAAAATACTTTTGTAGTTCGCGTAACTAACAACTTTGGCAAGGGAGGTTTTGTACCTGACAAACCTTATTATATTTTCACACAAAAGGATACTGTTGATTTAAAAGGATATTGGCAATATAAAGTCGGTGAAGTATTTGAGCCTATTGATTTTTCGAACTTTTCAAATAGGAATTCTAACAGCTCAAGACCTAGAAGGATAAATCCTCAAAATGAACCTACATCCCTTTACAATGGTATGATTGCCCCTTATAGGCAACTTCCCATTAAAGGGATCCTATGGTATCAAGGGGAAAGTAATACTGGTCATCCAGAGTTATATAAAGGTTATATGGAAGCACTTGCATCTGGGTTAAGAGAAGTTTTTAATAGTCCAAACATTCCCTTTATATATGCCCAACTTCCAAATTTTATGGATGTTGCCTATTTACCCTCAGAGAGTAATTGGGCGGAATTAAGAGATGCCCAATTGAAATCTCTATCTATTCCAAATTCTGTCATGACCGTAAATATTGATTTGGGAGAATGGAATGATATACATCCGGACAATAAAAAGGATGTAGGTGAACGAATGGCTTTGGCTGCTTTAAAATTAGCATATAAAGAAGATGTCGTGTATTCTGGTCCGATTTATAAAAACTTTAAACTAGATGGTAACAAGGTGTATTTATCATTTTCTCATATTGGTGGAGGATTAGAATCTAATGATGGAGAACCTTTAGGTGAATTTGCAATTGCAGGGGAAGACGGAAAATACCATTGGGCCAAAGCAGAGATCATAGGAGACAAGGTTGTAGTATGGAATGAGGACATTCAGCATCCAAAGCACCTAAGATACGCATGGGCAGATAATCCGGATAATCCTAATTTGTATAATAAAGAGGGGTTGCCTGCCTCCCCATTCAGTATTGATTTATCTGAATAAGCTTTTACTGACAATTAAATAAAGAAGTGTTATTTTTTTCTTTGAGACGATTCTCTTACGAGTACCTCCGTATTTAAATAAGTTATTTGCTTAACTATTTCTACATCCTTTTTGGAATTTTTTAAGCTTTTCAGAATGATTTCGGCAGAAGTTTGCCCCATTTTAGAAGCAGGATGCGTTATAGTTGATAAGCCAGGATCGATAATATAAGAAATTGGATCATTATTAAATCCTATCACCGCTAATTCATCAGGAACCTTAATACCAAATTTTTTAGCAGTTTGGATGGCACTTACTCCCAAAATATCTCCAGGAGCAAAAATTCCATCTGGCAATTTTTTCAGTTTCAACAACTTTTCACTCGCCTTAACTGCTTCTTCATAAGTAATTCCTTTCACCTTAACTATAAGGTCCTGATCGATTGGCAATTTATGGGCCTTAAGAGCCGCGAGATAACCTTGCTTACGCTCATGGTATATACTAAATTCTGAGCCTGCGGTAATATGGGCTATTCTTTTACAGCCTTGTGAAATTAAATGCTCGGTAGCTTTATAACCAGCATCAAAATTATTTATTACTACATGATAGGTGTCAAAATCAGATGGCACCCTATCAACAAATACCAAGGCTGTGTCATTATCCATGAATTTCTTGAAATGGGAAATATCCGTGGTTTCCATCGCAAGTGAACAAATTACTCCGCTTACCCTGTTATCATACAAGGACTTAGTTAAATTAACTTCCTCTTTATACGAATCATGAGATTGCATAATTAATACAGTATAACCTGCCTTTTGTGCCGCTATTTCAATACCGCTAATTAATGAAGAAAGAAAAGGTTGGGTGACTGTCGGTAACAACACTCCAATAGTCTTCATTTTATTACCACGTAAACTTGCCGCAAGGTTGTTTGGGCGGTAACCCATTTCCTCTGCAGTTTGCTTAATTTTCGCAATGGTTTTTTTATTTATTGTAGGGTGATCTTTTAAACCCCTTGAAATTGTTGAAGTTGCCAAATTTAATTTTTTGGCAATATCGTAGATCGTAACCTCGTTGTGGGCCTTCATTCTCAGTAAGTTTGGTAATCAAATATACATTAATTTACAACAAAATTGCAACTGATTGCAATTCCTTGGCTACTCAATTTGACTAGTTATATAAATAAATACAGAAAAATTGACCATTAAAACTTATGCAATCATTGATTCAATTTTTTACATTTGGGACAAACGGTTGCAATTTGATGGCAATTTAATTGACTTATAAATCAGACTTATGTGTAAAATTTGTTTCAAACTTTTAGCAATCCTTATAATCCTGCATTCATGTGAAAAAGACGTTGTGAAGAAAAAAGAAACCAATGCAGAAACTCTTTTTTCATTAATTCCAAATGACCAAACACAAATTGATTTCACAAACTCCGTAGAAGAAACTAGCGATTTTAATGTACTCAATTATTATTATACCTATAATGGTGGTGGAGTCTCGCTTGGAGACATTAATAACGATGGATTAATAGATGTTTATTTTACCTCTAATCAAAGGTCGAACAAACTTTATATAAATAAAGGAAATTTTAAGTTTGAAGATATTACGGATAATGCAAAAGTAAATGATTCTGAAGGTTGGACCACAGGCGTTAACATGATTGACATAAATAATGATGGATGGATGGATATCTATGTTTGTAAATCTGCTTCCTTAAACGATAACTTATTAAGACGGAACAAGCTATTTGTAAATCAAAAAGACGGCACATTTAAGGAAGAGGCCAACAAATGGGGTATTGATGACGATGGTTTTTCCGTGCAGTCTTATTTTTTTGACTATGATAAAGACGGAGATTTAGACATGTACTTGATAAATCATAGAAGTGATTTTCTAAATTCCGTTAATCTTAAGGCGATTATAGAAGACAAAGATTTTTATCCACAGACCTCGGATCATTTGTATAGAAATGAAGGCAATCGATTTGTCGATGTTACGCAGCAAAGTGGCATAATGAACAAGGAATTCAGTTTAAGTGCCTCAATAGGCGATTTTAATAATGACGGTTGGCTAGATGTCTTTGTTGCAAATGATTTTATCACTCCAGATAACTTATACATCAATAACAAAAATGGCACTTTTTCCAACCAGGTTAATACTAAACTAAAGCACATTTCTTATAGCAGCATGGGTTCTGATGTTGCTGACATAAATAACGATTTTTTGCCAGATTTGCTTGTTTTGGAAATGTCTGCGGAAGACCATAAACGGGGCAAACAGAATATGGCCACAATGAATACTGAAGGATTTTGGTGGATTGTTGATGCCGGTTTCCATTACCCTTATATGTCTAATGTGTTGCAGCTGAATAATGGCAATGGGTATTTTAGTGATATAGCCCAAGTAGCAGGCGTTGCTAAAACTGATTGGAGTTGGGCACCCTTAATTGCAGATTTTGATGGAGATGGGTTTAAGGATATTTTCATAACTAATGGAATAAAGCGTGAAATCGCTAATCAGGACTTCGGCAAATTTTTGGATGCCAATGAAGATTCGTTACAACATATGACGATCGATCAAATTTTAAATGAAATGCCTTCAGAAAAACTTCAAAATTATGCATTTAGGAATCAGAAAGATCTGACCTTTAAAAAGGTAGTAGAAGATTGGGGATTTGATGCTTCAGTCAATTCTAATGGAGTAGCTTATGGAGATTTAGACAATGATGGGGACCTCGATTTGGTAATAAATAACTTGGATGACCAAGCAAGTATTTACAGAAATAATTCGGTCAACAATTATCTAAATATTGTATTAAAAGGAGATGATAAAAATATAAATGCTATTGGGGCCAAAGTGAAAGTGTTTACAGATAGTGTTGAACAATATCAAGACTTGTATTTAGCCCGTGGTTATCAATCTTCTGTTTCACCAGTATTGAATTTTGGTGTCGGAGAAACTGAGAATATTAATAAAATAGAAATCGCCTGGGGTGATGGGGCCTTGTCAATTATGGAGAATGTTAAACCAAACCAAACTCTAACTTTCGACAAAAGGAAGGCTTCTTCAAAAGGTAGCGAAACCGTATTGGAACCAAAGTCTTACATAACAAGGTTGGATCCGCGTGCCATTGGAATCGATTTCAAACATGAAGAGAATAATTTCAATGATTTTTCGAGACAAGTATTACTACCACAAAAGCAATCGCAACAAGGTCCAGCATTTACAACAGGGGACATAAATAATGATGGCCTAATCGACTTTTTTATAGGCGGTGCACTAGAACAAACTGGAGAAATTTATATACAAACATCGGAAGGGAAATTCAACAGGATGGTCCAAAAAGCATTAGAAACCGATAAGGCATTTGAAGATAACGGAGCACATTTTTTTGATGTGGATGGTGATGGCGATGAAGATCTTTATGTTGCAAGTGGTGGTTATGAACTAAAAGAAAATGATCCATTATTGCAAGATCGACTATACATTAATGATGGAAGTGGCACATTTTTAAGGTCAAACGATTTACCAATAATGTTAACTAGTACAAAAGCTATCACTTCATTCGATTATGACAGCGATGGGGATTTAGATGTCCTTGTTACTGGCCGAGTGGTTCCAGGCAAATATCCGATAGCACCGAGATCTTATTTATTAAATAATTCAGAAGGCAAATTAGTCGATGTCACCAATGATGTTGCTCCAGAATTAATGGAACTCGGTATGGTAAACGATATCATTTTATCTGACTACGATGGAGATAATGATAAAGATATCTTAGTTGTAGGCGAATGGATGCCTATAACTATTTTACAAAATTCGGGTGGCAAATTCACAAATCGAATGGAATTACCGTCTTTAGCCAATACTTCTGGCTGGTGGAATACAATATCTGAAATTGATTTTGACAACGATGGTGATATGGATTATTTCGTAGGCAATTTGGGTGGAAACAACAAATTTCATCCGTCAGCAGAAAAACCTCTTAAAATCTATGGGAATAATTTTGATAATGACGCTAATTATGATATGATTTTGAGTAAGCTTTATAATGGCAATTTGGTACCGGTACGAGGAAAAGAATGCTCAACAAGTCAAAATGCATTTGTAAGTGAGAAAATCAAAACTTATAAGGAATTTGCGAATTCAACCCTAACTGAAATTTATGGAGAAGAAGAAATAAATAATTCTTATCATAAGACCGCTACTGAATTTGAATCTGTCTACCTTCAGAATAATGGTGGTGGAGACTTCACGATTAAGCATTTACCAACCATCGCACAACTTGGCCCCACCATGTCTTTTGCCTTTGCCGACATTAATAAGGATGGACATACAGATGTAATTGGCATAGGGGCAATACACGAAGCCGAAGTTGAAACTGTAAAATACGATTCCAACATTGGTTATATATTATTGGGCAATTCTAATGGTGGTTTGAGTCCTTTTAAAGATGTCAACTTCTACAATGACCTTAACGCAAAAAACATGGAATTAGTAACGGTTAGAGGTGAATCACATCTGTTTATAGCCAATAACGACCGACCTTTGACCATTTTTAAAATCAATTAAGAAATTATGCCAATTTCCTTTCTCTCGGATAAGGTTGAACATTTAAATAATGCCTAATTAAGAAAACAAAAAAGCTCCACTATTCCTAGTGAAGCTTTCAGTGATCGCGACAGGATTCGAACCTGTGACCGTCTGCTTAGAAGGCAGATGCTCTATCCAGCTGAGCTACGCGACCATTTCGCTATCGTTTTGCGAAAAGCGCTGCAAATATAATGACATAGTTTAAAGTAAACAACTTATAATTTCGCATTTTTCAATTTATGGATTTACCTTTAAAATAATTGTAAAATCCTGAGTATTTAAACAATTTTTTAAAGACTAATCGTAATTTTGCGGCTTGTCCTAAACAAACTACTGTACAATGTTAAATTATCCCATACGATTTCAGCCAATTCTTCAAGAAAAATTGTGGGGCGGGGAAAAATTGAAAACCCTTTTCAATAAAAAATCTACTTCTTCCAATATAGGGGAAAGTTGGGAAATTTCTGGGGTGAAAGATTTTGTTTCGGTTGTCGTAAATGGGAGTTTATCAGGTAATTCTTTAACGGAGCTAATTACTAAGTATAAAAACCAATTGGTCGGGACCAGTGTGTATCAAAAATTCGGGACTAATTTCCCTTTATTAATAAAATTCATTGATGCTAAAATACCGCTCTCGGTACAAGTGCATCCAAATGATCAATTGGCCCAAGAACGACATAAAAGTTTAGGGAAGACCGAAATGTGGTATATCATGCAGGCCGATAAAGATGCCGAATTGAATATAGGGTTTAAAGAATCCATTAGTGAAGAAGAGTACTTAAATGCTTTGGAATCTGGTAAATTAACCGCTTTATTGAATTTCGAAAAAGTTGAACAGGGAGATAGCATTTTCCTTAATGCAGGAAAGGTACATTCTATAGGCGGTGGAATTGTTTTGGCTGAAATACAACAAACCTCAGATATAACTTATAGAATTTACGACTGGGATAGGGTAGATGCGAATGGAAATCCAAGGGAACTTCATACCGAATCGGCTGTAGAAGCCATAGATTTTGAAAAAAAATCTGATTATAGATTAGAATCTTCCAAAAAAAGCAATACCTCTAATCTTTTGAAACAATGCCCATATTTTACAACCAATCTTCTTCCCGTTAATGGCCATTTAGAAAAAGATTATACGGACATAGACAGTTTTGTAATTTTTATGTGCGTTAGCGGCAGGGCACAGATTGCTATTGATGGAAATAGCGAAACTTTAAATACTGGAGAAACACTTTTAATTCCAGCCACCCAAAATAATGTACACATTGATTCGCTAGGAGGTGAGCTTTTGGAAATATATGTTGAAGCCTAACTAGCTATATAATTGTTCTGTATTGGTAGCCTGAAAAAGAATTCACTGCCCTGATTAATTATACTTTTTACATGGATTTTGATGTTGTGAACATCCATGATTTTTTTAACAATAGCTAAACCCAATCCACTTCCTTTTTCTGAATCGGTCAAGAATTTCCCTTTTCTATAACGTTCAAAAATATGTGGCAATTCTTGGTGTGGAATACCACTGCCTGTGTCTGAAACTGAAATTTTCACCTCATTATCCTCTCTTGAAAGTTCCAAACTAACAACATCCCCAGGCTCGCAATGCTCAATTGCATTATCTATTATATTCTGCAAGGCTCTGTCGATTAACGCAATATCGCCATAAACAAGAGGTAAGTCTTTTGAATAAACGGTATTAATACTCACACCTTTCCTTTTAGCGATAATCCGGTATTTATCGGCAATGTCTTGGATTAGTTCGGCTATTTGAATGGCTTCAGGTTGCAGGGACCTTTGTTTGGCTTCTAACTTGCTTAACTCAAATAAATCATCAACAAGTTTTTTCAGTTTATCAGAATTTTTCAATACAATTTGCATATATCGCTGTTTTTCCTCTTCATTCAGTTCATCTTCTTTAATCATTAAAGTTTCAACAAAACCCCTAATAGAGGCAATAGGTGTTCTTAAATCATGGGAAATATTGGCAATCAACTCCTTTCTTAAATTATCTACACTTTGCAATTCATTTATGTTCGATTGAATGGTTTCTGCCATATCATTAAATGTATTGGCCAAAAGACCCATTTCTCCATGATTGACACCTTCAATTCGAGCATCATGGTTTCCCTTTTTAAAAGACTTAAACGCAAGTGCAATTTTATTAAAGTTTCTTGTTAGCAAATAAACGGTCAATACAGCAATGGCAAGAGCAGCAGATAAAAAATAGAGCATATTACGAACACTCAGTTTTCTTATATAACTCCCTTGATGTTCAAGCAATAAAGCGTCATAGTCGTTGCCACCCACAATTGTATAGATGTATCCGACAGTCTTATTGTTATGTAAATAGGGAGCTGCAGAAAATATTTTTTTAGCCCCAGGTAATTTAGGATCATCACCCATAATGTATACCTTGCCGTCCCGCTCGATAAATTCTTTTATTGGTACCAGGTCTACACTTGTTGCCTTAACCTCTTTGTTCATAGCAACATGTTTTAAAATATTCCCATTTAAATCTAAGAGATAAACTTCCGTTGCTGGATTGGTAGCCATTACATGGTGCATGAGATCGCTCATTTTTGATTCTGCAACAGTATCTCCATCATACAACCCCTGGACTTCCTTTACGATATATTTTGAAACATCCTTATTCAGCCCTTGGGTAATTTCATTGTGGTAATCTTCAGAGAGTTTGATTGAAGATTTCGTTATAAAAAATCCTAAAACCAAGAATAGCAGAGCCAAAAAACCAGCGATTTTATAAAATAATGTATTGCGTGTATTCATGAGTTATTTTTATTCCGTAAACCTATATCCAACTCCCCAACTTGTAAGTATAAATTCAGGATTACTAGGGTCTTTTTCCAATTTAGAGCGTAATCTATTTATGTGTGAATTAACAGTATGTTCATATCCTTCAAATTCATAACCCCAAATATTGTGTAACAACTGTGCCCTGCTGTATGTCTTACCTGGATTGTTGGCTAAGAGCAAAAGCAATTCAAATTCTTTTGGGGTGAGATTTAAGCGTTTACCGTTTAATTGAACCTTTCTCAGTTCTTGATTAATCTTTAGATTCTTAACCGTTATTTCCAAACCATCTGTGGATGGTTCGGAGTTGGTCCTATCTGATCTTGATCTTCGCAGAACAGCACGAACTCTAGCCTGGAGCTCACGTACACTAAAAGGCTTTGTAATATAATCATCTGCACCACTTTCCAAACCTAAAATTTTATCAATTTCGTCACTCTTACTCGTTAGCATTAGAATTGGAGTTTGAATATGATTTAATCTTAAATCTCTACAGATATCCATTCCTTTTTTTCCAGGAAGCATTAAATCCAAGATTATCAGGTCATAATCAGACTTACTAGCTTCAACATAACCTTCTGCACCATCATAACAACAAGTGACTTTTGTTAAATCGTCTTGAAGATTTATTGTTACTAATTCAGCTATATTTTTGTCATCCTCGACAACTAGAATTTGTGTCATTCTTAATTTATATGGTTCGCAAAGTAATTAACTAATATGTAGAAACTATCACGAATTTATCACGCTTTATAAATGTAACCATATTCCTTTATTTCTGGGTCCTTACATATGCTTTGATAGGATTTCTAAACTTTTGAACCCAAATTATCACCTAATTCTATCTCAAAATTTAAACTCTTGTTAGAAAGGGCTATAATCCTGTTAAAGGAGTGTGATACTTCAATTATAGGTTTGCTATATCAACATTAAAACATTTAATCATGAAAAACATTTTATTATTAACAACCGCTTTTTGCCTCATTTTGTCAAGCTGCAGCACAGATTCAGAATCAATGGATTCAGAACTTTTGAATGCCCAAGAGGCGACTAATTTAGTAAATGAATCAAATGCCTTTACTAAATTTAAGGTAACGATAGAAAACTTAGGATCAGACGAAGTTACGTATCCAACTGTTTTTTCTCCTGGAGTTTATGTTGTTCAAAAACAAAAAAGTGAACCATTATTTATGGAAGGATATCCAGATTATGGAGATGGATTGGAACATATTGCAGAAGACGGGAATCCACAAATGTTATATAATTCTTTAATGAATAACTCAAGGGTGAGGGAGTCTGGAGCATTTTCAATTCCTGTCGGAGGAGAAATGCCAAGCCCAATTTTGCCAGGTCATTCCTATGAATTCTATATAACAGCGAAGAATAAAGATCATTTCACATTGGCAACAATGTTTGCACAATCGAACGATTTATTTATTGCACCCAATTCTTGGGGTATTCCATTATTCGATGGAAATAAGGAACCAATTAATGGAGATGTTACAATGTACCTACAACTTTGGGATGCTGGAACTGAAGTCAATGAAGAACCTGGCGTTGGTCCAAACCAAGCACCAAGACAATCAGCTCCCAATACGGGTATAGATGAAAATGGAGTAGTTCATTTGGTCGTTGATGGCTATACATATCCAGATGTTAGTGATATGATAAAAGTAACTGTTACACCTCAATAATCCATAGTTTCAATATATTTCTAAAGACCAACCAATCGGGTTGGTCTTTTTATTGCACTATATGCCATTGTTCTTAACTTTGCCCCCATGAAAAAACAGAGAATTAAGAACCTAAATTCGATTGATTTAGAATCAGTCGAAATGACATTCGACATTATAAAATATGTAATAAATCGCCTATCCGATACCAAAGGTATATTGGGAAATCCAAAATCTGAGGAACAGTTGAAGGAGTTAGTTGGAGAAACGATTACAGAAGATGGAATTGGAGGAGAAAAGGCATTAGAATTATTTAGGGATGTACTGTCTAAAGCAACAATTTCTGAAGACCACCCACGTAATCTTGCCTTTGTGCCTGCAGCTCCTTCGAAAGCATCCATATTATTCGATTTAGTTACAGCAGCCTCAAGTATTCATGGGGCCTATTGGATGATGGGAGCAGGGGGTATCTTTTGCGAGAATGAGGCTATGCGATGGCTTGTTTCCAATACTGGCTTACCTGAAACCGCTTTTGGGGTTTTTACAAGTGGGGGAACAGCCGCAAACCTTTCAGCTATGTTAGCCGCTCGAGAGGTGTGGTTGGAAAAATCGGAGATAAATAAAACACTTAAGTCCCTATTGATTACTTCGAATGGAGCCCATTCGTCAATTAAACAAATGGCCAAGGTTTTAGGATCTGACGTTATTTTGGTTGAAGATGGCGACAACGATAACATGAACGGAGAGAAACTAAATGAAGTTATAAAAGGATTACAACCTTATGATTATCAACGATTATTTGCAGTGGTTGCAACTAGTGGAACCACTAATGCAGGTATCATTGATGAATTAGATGAAATTGCAGAGGTTTGCCAAAAACACAACATTTGGTTTCATGTAGATGGTGCTTATGGTGGAGCGGCTATTGTAGTGCCCGAATTAAAGCCATTATTTAAGGGTATTGAAAAAGCTGATAGTATAACAATAGATCCCCACAAGTGGTTATTTACGCCTTACGATTGTGGAGCAATCATTTACCGTGATATTGAACAAGCCAAAAAAGCCCATACCCAAAAAGGAACTTATCTTGAAATATTCAAAGATGAAGGTGCACGTGGTTTTAACCCAAGTGATTATCAATTGCAACTTTCTAGAAGAACCAGGGGAATGCCACTTTGGTTTTCAATTGCCATGCATGGTACAAAAGCTTATGAAAGTGCAGTTCGATATGGCGTCACTATAGCCAAAAAATCAGCGGACCTTATAAAGGAACGTGATTATTTAAGATTAATACGGGAACCATCCTTGTCAGTCGTTTTATTTCAACGAAAAGGATGGGAGTATAAAGACTACACCAATTGGACTTATGAAAACTTACAAAAGGGGTTTGCCTTGGTAACACCGACCACTTGGACAAAAGATGGCAGTGAGGAAGTTGTAGCACGTTTCTGTTTTATAAATCCAGAGACGACGATTGACGATGTAAAGGCAATTTTAGATAGTATGGAATAAAAAAGGGTGGCTTCATGCCACCCCTTTTTTAATTAGTTGTAAATCTCTTTTTTAGCCAGGTACCAATCAACTTTTTCCAAAGTGGTATCCTGTAACCGTTCGTTAAGTTCATCCAATGTCTTTGGAGGTGGAACGATTGCTTTATCTCCTTTATTCCAATCCAGTGGCAATGCAACTTTATGTTTATCTGAAACTTGCAAAGCCTCGAGTACCCTTAAAATTTCATTCATATTTCTACCAACATTTAAAGGGTAATACATAATAAGTCTAATTTTTTTATTTGGATCTATAAAAAAAACGGCTCTTACTGCAGCTGTTTCACTTTCATTAGGCTGCAGCATTCCATAAAGCTTAGATACTTTCATATCAATATCCGCAATAATAGGAAAGTCGAAATAGACACCTGTATTTTCACGAACATTTTGTACCCATGCCAGATGAGAATGTATGCTATCGATACTCAAACCGATTAGTTCAGTATTCAAAGCATCAAACTCTGCCTTTCTTGTTGCGAAGCCACTCATTTCAGTAGTGCAGACGGGCGTAAAATCCGCAGGATGTGAGAACATAACAACCCACTTTTCTTTTGCATATTCAGAAAATCTAATCTTCCCTTTTGTCGTTAGTGCTTCAAAATCTGGCGCAACATCCCCAATTCTAGGCATGCTGTATGTTGTCTCTTTGAAATTATTAAGTTCTTCCATGACTTATGGTTTTTATTGTTTTAAATCAAAATCTAACCAAAAGTAATGCTTAGTAAAAACCTGTACTGTAATGATTGTTACATAAGAAATATCCACGGATGGATAAATTTCAAATAATCATTTAAACGGTTATTCTAATTGAAGATTTTAATAAAAGGATTTGAGGAGAAACTCAAAACCATTTAAATTTCCCTACCCAAAAAACAATAAAAAGATGGATTTTATAGGTATCGAACCAATTTCCATTGGACAACTCTACCATTGGCAGGCGGCATTTTTGCACCTTTTCTAATTGGTTTTAGTTGGGCTGGCGCACCAAGAGCTCTCCAAGTTCCACTTTCAGGACAGTTTGCTCCAGTCCTACTAACAATTCCTATATGCTTTTTAATTGCAGCAAAATCATTCATAACCACAAATATTAAAGTTGAAGTCGAATTGCAAATTTATTAAATATTCGCATTTCAAATATTGATAAAATTAAAAATATTCTAATTTATAGGCAATAAATTATTGTATTCGCATTTTGAATATTTTCTTATTGAATTTTGAATGTAGTAGAGATGAGCTATCTTTAAAACTTATTTAATACTTGACTTATCATTTAAATATTACAACTTACCATGAAAAATTTCCTTTTTAGTTTTTGCTTGATTTTACTTGCCTCTTCAATTTCTAATTCTCAAACCAAGTCACTACAAACATCACCACCTTTAGAGGAAGCAACACCATCAAGTGTTGGAATGTCCTCTGAAAGACTCGGGTTAATTGATAATATGTGTAAAGAAGAAATTGAAAATGGAAATCTCCCTGGAATAGTTGCCTTAGTTGCTCGAAAGGGAAAGATTGTCTTTTGGAAAGCCTATGGTAATGCCAATAATCAAATAAATAAAGGGTTAAAAAGGGACGATATTTTTAGGATAGCCTCACAAACAAAGGCAATTACATCAACCGCGGTAATGATGTTATGGGAACAGGGAAAATTTCAATTAGATGATCCCATATCCAAGTATATTCCAGAATTTAAAGATCCCCAGGTTCTAAAGTCGTTCAACGAAAAGGATTCAACTTATACCACGGAGCCTGCTAAATCAGAGATAACGATTCGCCAACTTTTATCTCATACTTCGGGTATAGGTTATGGAATAATTGATTCAGACGAACGTTTTCGCAAAATTTATCAAAAAGCCGGAATTGTAGACTTGTATTCAGATAAAGATGTTACAATAGAAGACAATATCAAAAAATTGGCTAAACTGCCATTACATGCAAATCCTGGTGAAAAATGGATTTACAGTGAAGGTTTGGACGTTCTTGGTTATTTTATCGAAGTTATGTCCGGGATGAAATTTGATCAATTCCTCAAATCACACATCTTCGATCCTCTCGGTATGAAGGACACTTACTTTTATATTCCTGATGAAAAAACCAAACGACTAGTGGAAGTTCAATCTAAACAAGATGGGCAGTGGCGTATTTTTCCTAATACCTTTTACAATACTCATTATCCTATAGAAGGGGCAAAGACATTTTTTAGCGGAGGAGCTGGTTTAACAAGCACCGCAAAAGATTATGCCACTTTTCTTCAAATGTATTTAAATGGTGGTGAGTATAATGGTATTCGATTATTGAGTCGCACTACCGTAAATGCAATATTAAGCAACCAAATAGGAGATTTATGGGGAGAAAAAGGAGATAGTGCATTTGGCTTAGCCTTCAATTTAGTTACTGAATTTGGTGAAGCCAAGGGAGGCAAAGGCAGCCTCAATACGTTTAGTTGGGGAGGTTACTTCAATACTCAATATTTTGCTGATCCAGAGGAAGAAATTATAGGTGTAATATTGAAACAAACCCAAGGTCAAGTCAATGATGTAACCGGATGGAAGTTCCCAATACTTATCTATCAATCTATCGACGATTGATATTCTAATATTACTAATTTATTTGTGTTTGGAAATCCAACAAATTGCTTTGAAAAAAACATAGAAGCATAATTCAACTTTTTATAATTTACCCCATTAAAAAGAACTTAGGGTTTAATGCCCGCTATAAAATTGAACATCAAACCTAAAGAATGATGTACACTTCACATACCTAGGATAAAGGTTGCATTAAAAGGATATTACAATAAATGAAAGATAAACCTAAAATAGTTATTGTCGGTTCAGGATTTGGAGGACTCGAATTAGCAAAATCCCTTAAAAACAAAGAAGGCCAAGTACTTGTCATAGACCGTAATAACTATCACAATTTTCAACCACTACTTTACCAGGTAGCAACTGGAGGATTAGAGCCAGATAGTATTGCATATCCCATACGCAGAGTATTCCGAAATAACAAAAATATCTCCTTCCGAATGGCGGAGGTTAAATCTGTGGATATTGATAAAAGCAGTGTCGAAACATCGATTGGGGAATTTCAATATGATTATTTGGTAATTGCGACTGGAAGCACAAACAACTTTTTCAATTTTGAACCTCAAAAAGACAAGTTATTGACTTTAAAGACTGTCCCTGATGCCTTAAATATGAGAAGTTATATTTTCCAAAATTTGGAAAAAGCTTTGGCAAAGGATCGTGACGAGTCTATTGAAGAAATAATGAACATTGCAATTGTGGGGGGTGGACCAGCAGGAATCGAGCTCGCTGGTGCCTTAGCTGAAATGAAACATTATGTTATTCCCAAGGATTTTCCGGATCTAGACACCTCTAGGATGAGTATTAACCTATATGAAGCGGCGCCTAAACTATTAGCCGTAATGTCAGAAGAAGCTTCCCAAAAATCATTGGAATATCTCAAGAAATTAGGCGTCAGTGTTTTTCTTAATGCAAAAGTAGCTTCCTATGATGGAACTACTGTTAAGATGGAAGATGGTACTACCTTCGATACAGACACAGTTATTTGGACAGCAGGCGTTAAGGCTTCACCGATTGAAGGATTACCAAAAGATAGCTTGGTAGGTGGAAACAGAATTTCCGTTGATAAGATAAATAGAGTTAAAGGAACGAAGAACATTTTCGCAATAGGGGATGTTGCGGCGTGTGTAACGGATGAAAACCCCAAAGGATTACCGATGCTCGCTCCAGTAGCGCAACAACAGGGGAGATTATTAGCAAAAAATATCATCCGTTTAGTAAATAAGGAGGAGCCTGAAGAATTTTCTTATTTCAACAAAGGAATGATGGCCACAGTTGGCAGGAATAAAGCTGTTGTGGATTTGCCAAAGTGGAAATTTCAAGGTTTTTTTGCCTGGGTGGTATGGATGATGGTCCACATATTGTCTTTGGTCGGATTTAAAAATAAAGTTTCTGCTTTTATTGGTTGGGCCTCAAATTATATTAATTACGATCGTCCACTCGGCTTAATAATTAGAAATTATAAACGAAAATAACCGATTAACAAAGTCTTTCACTTCATTTCGAATGGCTCCACACCGTAGTGGGTTATTTGGATGGGCTTTATCATTCCGTTTTCATCAAATTCCATAACATCTATACAAGTAACCCTAGAATTCCTATCCGTTTCGTTCAATGGCCTTCGATGGTAAACAATGTAATAATTGTCTGTGCCTTTGGGATGTATTACACTATGGTGGCCAGCTCCCGTAGCAACCTCCATATCTTGTTTTAAAATTTTTCCAACTCTTTTAAATGGACCAAAAGGAGAATCAGAAATAGCATAGGCAACACTGTAATCTGGGCCTGTCCATCCACCTTCAGACCACATAAAGTAGTATTTACCATTTTTAATAAACATAAATGGCCCTTCCACATAATTTTCTGGAGTAATTTCCCTGAAAATAGTACCATTGTCAAATGGTTCAAACCCCGTAAAATCTCTATTTAACTTTGCAATATTACAATGTCTCCATCCCCCATAAATTAAATAATATGAATCATCGCTATCTTTAAAAACAAATTGATCAATAGGTTGGGCACCATTATAAAACTTGTCGATTAAAGGTTTACCCAAGTAATCTTTAAACTTTCCAGAAGGACTGTCACTAACCGCCACACCTATTCCGCCCATTTCCTCATCACTCTGAATATCATTTGCTCCAAAAAAGAGATAATACTTTTGATCTTTTTCAATAATAGATGGAGCCCAAACAGCTCTTTTTGCCCATTTTACTGAGGAGGTGTCAAGTATTCGTTCGTGTTTTTCCCAATTAACCAAATCTTTAGAGCTAAACGCGTCTAAAAAAACTTGTTCATCGTACGGGGCAGAGTAGGTTGGGTAAATCCAATAGGTTTTGTCAAAAATTATCGCTTCTGGATCTGCATACCAACCAGGAAAAATTGGATTGTTATTCTTCTGGGTTAAAGAATTCATTGAATTATTCACTGAAATATTAACAGGGGATGATTGAGACTGTTTCTTGCATCCTAAATGCAAAAGAACCATAAAACCTATAAAGATTCTATACATTGTTATAAGTGGTTTGAATTTTGAAGTAAGATAACAGAAATAGGTAAAACAGGAATCGTTAAAGGAGATCTCATCAGAATATTTTCATAAGAGATTATATTTTTATTGAACCTTTTGCACTTTTCCTTAACACTTTATGGCCAAGAAATTTGGATAAGTGTACATTTCTCATTTATTTTGAACCATAGTTGTATATGTATTTATATACAACTTTCCCTTTAATTAATAGCAACGAAGCCCATTCCCCACAACTGGTTTGGGCTTTATTAATTTCTTGCCTTACCGGTATTTGATTTACTCTTTAATCAGTATGGTTTAGGGAACTAAAATCGTTCAAATTTTGCTGCAATAATGCAACCATAGAAGATGCAAGAATCAGTTTAAAATTAGGTTCTAAATCTTTCTTTAGCCACACCAATTTTTTGTTCATACCCCACATTCCAGGGCCATAAAATTGGACCGCAGCAATAGGATTCCCGTTTTCAAAAAATTCATATCCGTTTATTGTAGACATTAATTTGGTAATATCGTCGTATAGGGGAGTAGGGCGTAATTCAATTATTCTTTCATCATTAGTTAAAAAGGCTTCATTTTTAAACTCGACCTCAGATCCTTGAGTCGAATTTATAATTAAAACCCAAAAATCATCTGGATTTATAGAGGTGTCTATTTCGGCTATAAAGTAGCTTGAATTTGCCAATACTTCATCGGATCCAACAAAGACATTATCTAGTATTTGTAATGAATGAATTTCGTTATATGTCATTTCATTCACTGCCGAAACATAAGCCGTATCTTTATTTTTGTTTGTCAACTCAAAGTTAAAAGAACCCTTGGTTTTACCTTGGGATTTCGTATCAAATAGATTTGATCTATGCTCAGTTATAGGCCCCTTGTTCTTTCCCTTAACAATTTCAAATTCATCAAAATTTAATTTGCTGATTTTGCCCATCCATTGAGCTCCAATTTTAACCTTATGCATTTTTGCATGTTCTATAAGTTCCTCACTTATCTTAATGGTCTTTTGTTGTGAAAAATATTGAGCGGTTGAGAAAATTGAAATGATTAGGGCTAAAAATACATTGCGCATCTCGATAATAGTTTGAAATTTAACGAATGATCAAATATGGTGAATTTCTGAAATTTTGGAATCCTAAATAATCCATTCAGTATTATCCCGGACATTTTTAGAACTTTCACTGTTTATTTTTGAAGGCTTTTTCTCATTTTACCTTTTCCTAATCGGAATTTAATTTTCAAATCACGTTTCCTTAATTTTTCACTGTTTTTATCTTGAACTAATTGTAAGTAAAATTTCCCGCCTGCATCCTCATAGGTTTGTTTTTCAGGCAAGGTGAGTCCATCATTACGTTTTAAATTTTTCCAAGGAACGGAAACCCATATATTCACATAATCCTCAAACTTTAATTTTCCTTCTAAATAAACATGTAATGCCGTAGATTGAATTTGGGTTCTAGGAATGATGATTTCTCCATCAACAATTTGAAACTTTTGCTCTATTGGTTGAAATTCTAAATATTTAAATCGTTCATCCTTCATTAAAACACTGTTTTCCATAGCCGGTTTATAATTATGTAAAACCAAATTGGCAATGGTTAAATCTAACGTCCCATTCAAAGAACCAATGTTTATACTTCCATCATGGTTTACTAATGCAGTCCCATCTATGCGATAACTGAGCTCACCTTCTATCTTTTCTGTGTTTCGCAGGTCTGAGTCACCGAAATAATCAAAGCTTTCTAATAACTTTTTAATATTGATGTTTTCAGCATCCATCTGTATCCCTACAGGTAAATGGTGGCTGTTTTCAATATCTGCATCAATTCCTAAACTTAAGGTGCCATCAAACAAATCTATAGTTGTTTTCTCCACAATAAAGGCCCCTTCACTGTTAAAGCCAATATCAGATTTGAAATCCGCTATCGAAATTGAATTATGGATGAGGGAATCAATCTCTATACTAGCTGAGGGATAGTAAGAATCATCGATATCATTTAAAATGGTCTTGAATTTCTGTAGATCTACCGATTTAGACTTTGAAGATTCTTTGACCTTATTGTTTGCATTCAATAAGGTTTTAATATCCTTGGTATTTAAATAAGGTGATTTAATTGTGAAAGTTGAAATATGGGAATTGTCGTCACTATAATTATTAATGAAATTTGAAAAATTATCTATGGAACCTGTTAGTTGCAACGAGCTTTTCCCAGGAAGTTCAACATCCAATTTCTTCAAGGTGGCAAAGTCATTCTTTATCTCCAAATTCAAGCTGTCTACAGGAATTTGAATATCTGCAGCCTTGATATTAACTGTAGAATTACCAAGCTTTAACTCACCATAAGCATTTGAGTTTAAAATGAGTAAAGCTTCAGCCCGACCTTCATAACCTCCTTTGAACTCGAAATTACCAGAATCAAAAAGAAAGTTTGATGTTTTTAAATAATCATTTAGGTTCTGGGATTTCCCTTTGGCATCTACCGTAAACTTGAAATTAAATGGATTGGCTGCTCCAGACATATTTTCAATATTGGCCGCCTGTACCGAACCATCAATAAATGCTTCAGATTCTTTATATTTAATTTTAAGGTGGTCTAAAATTAGTAATGAGTCGTTTTCAAAAAAGACAGATGCATTTATATCCTTCGCAATTAGATCCCGAAATTTTAAAGAATCTACTGTAACATTTAATCTTGGATTTAACTTATTAATATCTTTAAATGCATTGTATAAATTTTTCTTTTTTAATGACTTATCTTCTTTTTCTTCATCTAAAGATTTAAAAGCATTTGACCATTCATCTACATCTATATAAGGAGCATCCACCACCATAGAAATAGTACCCTCATTCTTAATATCATCGATTAGAAACCCTGGAAACTTTTCAACCATTCCACTCAAGATAAAAGGATAAATTTCTCCAACTTCTAACTCGAAATTATTTAGTTCAATTTTTGAATCATTAATTTTTACGGTTAATGAGTCGAAAGCGATATCCAAATCTGCGTTCGGATAATAAAATTTGGTCTCTTCAATTTTCAGATTTCCGTTGGCTGAATTTAATAACTCATCGAATCTATGAATGTTACCTTTAACGTCACCAGTGAACTTAAAATCCCCAGTTTTTATTTCAACAAGTTGTATATTAAATAAATCTTGAAAAATATGCAGCTGACCTTCGGTTTCTGCTCTTGCATCAATAAAAATTGGATCTTTGATAGTTCCTTGAGGTTTCGGAACTCTTACCAAACCTTCAAGCTTTGTTGATGCTTCAAAATAATCGAATACGAAACTTTGCAGATTTATGGTTTCAGGATTAATAAGTTCTAAATCTGCTTTTAGGTTGTTTAGTGTAATAGAGTTATATTCAACTGTGTTCAAATCAACTTTAAATCGAGGGTGAAATTTATGGTAAATGGCATCCAAAATTTCATGCAAGTTTTTCCTATCGTCAATTGATCGTTGGGACGAAGGAAGAAATTCTTTTGCTGTAATTATTAAATCATTTATATCTAAATCTCTAGAATCTAAGGTTACAAAACTAGACATCGGTTTTGTTGGGTCATCTGCTAAAACCGATGATGCATTTTTAAGACTACCACTGAATATGAGGTTCTTACCATTCGGAAGATTTATCTTTAACTCATTAAGAGTGGAATTTTCATGGTTTAGTGTAAGGTTAACCTTCTCTAGGGGTAATTGAAGACCATTTTTTTTAAGTGAAACATTAGTATTAGACATATTAAATTTCCCTGTGGAAGAATTAAAGATTTCAGGTAAAGAGGAAATATCTCCGTCTACATCTGCCTCAAGGTTAAATTGACCTCCCTTGAAGGCAAAATTGTCATTCTCCAAAACTTCCGCAAGGGTTTCATTCGATCCACTCACATGCAAATCAGCTTTGATGTAGTTTGCTGCATCAACCGACGATTGATAATAAGAGTCATGGGCTGTTAACTTTATATCCTTTATGTCAGCCTCTAGATTCTCAAAATAAATTTTAGCGTCCTTTTTTGAAGATTTAATACTTCTAAGACTATCAGATTCATAAATATTATTGGTCAAGTAGCCATTAAATACTACACTGTCCATTTTTACAGTTTGGTTCAGTAAAACTTCATTATTGACACTTGAAAATTCGGCATATAAGTCTGGATTATTACCATATTCAAATTTCCCATTCAAATCTAGACTAGTTTTGAATGGTTTATGAATGACATATTTTTCAAGCTTTACAGAAAGGCTATCGGGCAACATCTTTTTAACGGCCTGAAAATCGGTTTCCTCATTATAAAGTGAAAATTTAAACTCGGTAAGATCGGTTAGGTCGAAATCAGCCTTTAAATTAAATATCTGATCATCTATGTGAAGTGCAAAATCTGGAATTTCAATAATGTTGGTGGTATTATTTAATTGGAATTTAGGAGCACCTTTAACACGGGCCCCATTGAAGTAGGAACCTTTTAAGGTATTGAATCCTAAGGCATTTACTGTTATGTCAAAATTTGCACTACCTCTTAATTTATCTTCATATTCTTCAAAATTGCCAATGACATTATGAATGTTCAGATCGAAAAATTTATGAAGAATCGTGTCTTTAGTTTGAAAATTAAGATTCTCAATGGTAAATATCAGGGATTCAGTATTAATCCAAGATGGAAAGCTAATACCCGAAGTCGTATTACTCTGTTTAAGCCGCTTAAGGTTCACGTGATAATCAAAGGGACGTGAGGACCTCACTTCAGAAATCAATTCTGCCTTTTTTACTTCTATTTTCTTAAACCTTACACTTCCTGAAAGCAGATCACCAACACCAATGGCCACATTAACGCGATCTATATAAACAGAAGACTTTTTATCAGAAACAGTATCAAAACTAGATTGAGTTATTTCCCTAATTGTAAAACCAACATTGGGGAAAGCACGTATAAAATTTGTGTCGATACGGCCAATCTCCAATGTTCCTTTATTGTTTTCGGAATACCATTGGTGAAGTTCTTTTAAAACCAGGTCCCTGTTTAACCAACCAAGAACAAATAAGGCTACGATAAAGAGTACCCCAAATGACAAGACTACCAATAGATGGCGCCACCATTTAGACCAAGAGAATTTTAATTTTTTAGGAGATTTGGCTGTCACGTTCTAAATAAACCGAAAATATGAAGAAATATTTGGTTTTAATCTAGTTAATTAAGCAATATCATCGTCCAGGTCGAAAAATAGTCATTTTACAGAAAAGATAGGTAGCAGATCCCCATATTTCAATTTTGAAAAAAATAAAAATGCCACCAATTTGGTGGCATTTTTTAATGTGAAAATATTAAACTACATCTCATCAAATGGTTTGTATTTAAATTTTTGACCTCCAACCGAAGCTTCAGCCATTAAACCGCCTTTCGCATGGGTAAACACAGCGACACCATCTTTATACTTTGCATCATAACTAATACCAGATTTTATTGCAGTAGCGGTTATTCCGGCATCAAATTGAAATTTTCCTTCTTTAAATTTGTTAACCTCATCCAAAGTTTCAAAAAAGATGATTTCAATAAGGGCTTCACCTCCTAATTCTAGACCAATATTTAATTCAGCCAAATGGGCCATTCCTTTTTTAACTCCATATTGATATAGAACTCCATTTCCGGAAGCGCCACCAACGATAAATCCGCCTTTACCAACATTTGGAAAAATGACACAACCGGCAGATTTATCAAAATAATGACGCATATTTGGATTTACTTTTAGCAAAGTTTGGACTGCCTTATCTGCATCTTTAATAACTTTTTTGTCTTTTTTGCTCTGTCCCATTACTGGTATTGTAAGTGTCAATACCATAAGAAGAGCAACCATGTTTTTTAAGTGTTTCATAATAGTTGTAATGTTTGATTAATAGTCTTTCAAGTTATTAAAAAATCTCCACTTTTAATGTAATAGAATTAACCTATTCCCCTTATTTTTATGCTCAAATAACGTTAGATCAATAATAAATCCTTAACGGCTTAATCATTGGGAATAAACAACTTATATTTTAAAACAGTATCAATATTCAATAAATCAGATGAAACATTATTTACCACTTTGCCTTATTTGTCTTGCTTATTTTACTTCCTATTCTCAAGAAGAGAATGTGGAATATTCAGATGCTAATGAATTTGTGGAAACTTTTAAAAATCGTATTACTGCAAAATTGTTTTATGTAAACACTTATAATTCCTATGTATTTAGTGACCGTAATTCCAATCTATCATTTGATCTGGAACCAAATAAACAAAATAGGATAGGAGCAAGTATAGCTTACGATTTTTTATCTCTTTCCTATTCATTTGCCCCTAACTTTATGGCAGAAAATGAGGACAATGAGGATTCTAAGTTATTCAATTTAGATTTTAGACTTTTCCTTGGAAAATGGATGCAAGAACTCTACTATAATCATGAAAAAGGATTTTACCTAACTGAGAAGGATAATGATTTGAATTTTGAAGTTTATTTGCCGAAAACCGCTGCTTTCAAAATAGGAGGTTCAACTTCTTACATCTTTAATGAAAATTTTTCTTATCGATCCATTTATAACCAATCACAAAAACAACTTAAAAGTGCAGGCTCCTTTATCCCAGGGGTCTATTACTATTATTCCAAAATAAAATTAAGGGCAGACAACTCTGAAGAAAGCGTAACTGGAGAATTAAAATCTTTTGATGTTGCATTAAACGCAGCCTATTATTACAACTTTGTTCCCGTAAGAAATCTACTGCTATCTGCTGGTGGGGGCGCTGGTTTGGGTATGAATCATTCAAGTTCAGACGACGAGGATCTAACTTCCTTATTAACTGAATTAAATTTCTCATTGGCGGTAAATTATGATATTGGAGATTTCTTTGTGGGATCTCACTTTAATTATTTGATTTTGAACCATAATACAGATAGAACAACCTATACTGAAGACAACATACCTAAATTTCAGATTTATGCCGGTTATAGATTCAAGGCCTCCAAAAAAATGGTGAAGAAAACTGAGGAACTAAAGGATAAAGTAAATTTATAAGAAATAAATTTTAACGAAATCTAACTGTCTTTATATCGTTAACTCATTGAGAATCTTTTAGATTTTATATTTCTGCAGTATTAAAAACAAAAAATATTAAGTCGGGTGGCAGGATTACCTCTCTTTGTTCGGTGATCCTGATTTGGGGATGTTGCTCAATCAACCCCCAAAACGCGACGCTTTTCAGGGTTCTTTTTTTATCCCCTTAACCATTGAAACTTCGATTAGGGATGGACATAAAAAAAACCCAACACTTTCGTGTTGGGTTTTAATTGGTCGGGGTGGCAGGATGCCAACCTTCATATTTTAATTATTGATTATCAGTGTTTTAAAGAACTTCATTTTGTTCTGGTAACCGATTTGGTAACCCTAAATGATTTGGCTTTGCTTTAGCTTTGATTTTATACCCCCTTTGAAATAAGGTGAATTACAAAACCATATAAATTTAATTAATTGAGAGGATATTTAATAGTAGAATCTAATTAATATATCGTTTGATGGTTTCTAAATCGATGCCAGAATATTCACTGAATTCCTCAAGGGTGATGTATTGATGTTGTTCCTTATTGAAGTGTGATTTAATTTTGGTTAAGAGTTGACGACCATAACGCTCACTCTTACCTGTAATGAGTTGAATGTCTTTGGGATAAATACAAGCTCTCACTACCTCCATCTATACTTTATCTAGGCTTTTTACTTAAGTTAACTATTAAGTAAATTTATAAACTTATACCTTTATTCTATGATTTAAATACCAAATTATTGGTTATTATTATTTTTGACTTGTTCTAAAAATTTGATTATCCCATGTCACCAAAAAATGAAAAGCTGTTCGATATCCTAAGGAAAAAAAATATTAGAGAATGGAATACCGCAGAAGTCCACGGGCATATAATCGAGCAATTTTTAAATGTTGAAGATTTAATAGATGATCTGATATTGGATTTTGTAAAGCCTTCTAAGCCCGACACTTTTAAAAAAGTATTTCTAAACAGCTCTATAGTTACAATTGGGGCTAAGGTAAAGATTATAGCTAATTACGGGGTAGATAATAAAATCCTTGATAAAATTAGAAGACTTACTAATATCCGAAATGGGTTTTCACATTCCAGAATTCATGGAAATATTAGAATTATTTTAGGAGAAGTAAATTCTGATAAGTCTAGGGAAATCACGACTGAAGCAGAAAGTGTTATTTCGGTTATGAATAGTAATGGGAAACTTGAAACGAAAAATGCCCATGATTTGCTTCAGGAGTTTATAGACACAAAGAATGAACTTGTTGTATTATTAAAAGCGATTCTTCCCAAAGAAGTAATTAAGGAGGCTCCTAAAAGAAGAGAGGTGCCGCCAGTGGAATAATAGGAAATATCGGCTTGAAACGACTCCTTTAAAAATTTCATGGACTATAAATGTTTGTTTTGCCCAAACAATAAACTATTTATTATGGCAAGACAGACGGGTATCATCAAATTAAGAGGTACGATTGGTGATATTTCATTTTACAAAAGTACTGATGGACATTTGGCTCGCGCTAAGGGCGGCGTAGAAGCTGAACGAATTGCAAATGATCCAAACTTCCAAAGGACCCGTGAAAATGGGTATGAATTTGGACGAGCCGGAAAAGCTGGTAAAGTAATTCGAAATGCTATTAGAATTCTTCTCCAAAACGCTAAGGATAAACGTGTTGTTAGTAGACTTACCAAAACCCTAGTGGCAGTTACCAAAACTGACGAAATTAATGAAAGGGGAGACCGTACAGTTCAAGATGGGGACTTAATCCTCTTAGAAGGGTTTGATTTTAATTTAAATGGTAAATTGGGTGCAACCCTTTATGCCTCTTTCCAAAATGCCTATAACAGAGTTTCTGGAGCAGCTACCGTGTCAATGGATCCTTTTTCACCCACCGTTAGAATTGCAGCTCCATTAGGCACAACCCATTTTAAGTTGGTATCTGGAGTTGCTGAATTGGATTTTGACAATGAATCTTCCAATTTTGAAACGGACGGAACAGCAATTTTACCATACTCTGCACCTGATACTGCAGCTATTTCTCTATCTGCTTCAATTACGCCGAATTCCGGATTACCGGTTATTCAAGTATTAGGAGTGGAGTTTTATCAAGAAGTAAATGGGCAGATGTATCCATTGAAAAATGGAGCTTATAATGCCCTGGCCGTGGTGTTGATTGACCAGGTATAATGGAATTTATACTTTTTAGGGATTATTTCGCAGGGGGTACCAATGGTACCCTCTTTTGCAATGGCAACTTTATTTGTTTTACCATAGAACTTCCGTGGGAAGGAAATCGTAAGAATATTTCTTGTGTCCCAGAGGGCAGGTATGAATTGTTCCCTAGATTCTCTAGCAAGTTTGGAAACCATCTATTGGTAAGAGATGTGCCTGGACGAAATTTTATCCTTCTTCATGCTGCAAATAATGCAAAACAAGATTTACGCGGCTGTATTGCACCAGTACACATTTTGAACGGCATTGGCAAAGGTTTGCAATCCAAAGAGATGTTACAACGCATATTATCAATAAGCCACCAGGCTTTTGAAGAGAAAATTACTGTTTCATTAACCATTTTATCTACCAATTATGACACTATTAGAACGCTTTACGCACCCAACACCAAGATTTTTTAAAACCTTACGTAATATTGGAATTGCCTTAGCCACAGCAGGCGGAGCAATTATAGCAGCGCCCATTGCATTACCAGGAATTGTTGTGACCATTGCTACCTACATGACGGTGGCTGGAACCGTTGCTACGGCTGTAAGTCAGGCGGTTGTGAGTGACCAGCCTAAGAATTAAGATAATAGCCCAAAGCTTGGGTTTAAAGTTAAACCTGGAATTATTTATGTATAATTTCAGGTTTTTCATTTTTATAGGGAGGGTTTAATGTTTAAATTACGTCCTTATAATATCTCTCCCTAAAATACGGCCTTTTGAATTGTTTGAATTAAACCATTTGCCAATGGCCTTTCGTAACGTATAACTAAACATTTACTACCATTACGATGGAGCAGAAGATCATTAAGTTTCTACGATCTAAGGATTTTAAATTTATAGAAGAAGTTGGGCAGGGTGGAACCGGAAGAACCGTTTTATTAGAGGATGAAATCATCAATGAACGTTTTGTTTGTAAAAAATATTCACCTTATTACCCAGAGACTAAAACTTTGTTTTTTGACAATTTTAAGGAAGAAATTAAACTGTTGCATCTGTTATATCATCCTAATGTGGTTAGGGTTTTTAATTATTATTTATATCCCGAGGAATTCACTGGTTATATATTAATGGAATATATAAAAGGATGCTCCATAGATAACTACCTAGAGGAGAACCCTGATAAGCTCAATTCAGTGTTTGAACAGACCGTCGACGGTTTTTTGCATTTAGAAAAGAATAAAATTTTACACAGAGATATCCGACCTGAAAATATCTTGGTTAACAATGATGGAATTGTAAAAATAATTGATTTCGGATTTGGTAAAAAAATAGAATTTGACAAGGATTTTGATAAAAGCATTTCTCTAAACTGGCGTTATTCGTTACCAAAAGATTTTAAGGCTACAACTTATGATTTTAGCACTGAAGTGTATTTCTTAGGAATGCTATTTCATGAGATTATTCAAGACTACAATCTACAGGATTTTGCATTTGATAATGTTCTTAAACAAATGACCATTAAAAGGAAGGAAGACAGAATATCCTCCTTTTTTGATTTGAAAAGGTCCATGATTGAAAAAGGAGAGTCCTCTATAGAATTTACCAACGATGAAAAATCTATATATGACAATTTTGCCTCAGGATTAGAAAAGATTTTTGGAGGTATTTATGAGGGTGCCGTTTACAGAGATGATATACCTACTATTTTAAAACGTCTACAAGATCTTTATAATGTTTCTTTATTGGAGACTTATATCCAAAATCCAAATAAACTTACTAACTGTTTCGTAAATGGTAAATATAGGTACACAACCTCCTATAAGTTTCATGTTTCATACCTTAAAAAATTTATTGCATTCTTTTCTGGTTTATCTATTGAAAGAAAAAAGATCGTTTTGAATCATTTATGGCAGCGGATAGACAAAATAGAGCGTATACCAGATTATGATGACGATTTACCATTTTAATTTCTAAATAAAAGAATGATACAACCCTTTCAACTAAAAGGTCAATGGTTTTTACCTGGAAGTAACGATACCATTTCGGGATTACTTAGATTCAGTCCCGGAGAACCAATTCTTTTGGAGCTTTATGGAAGTTTAAGCCGGGAGTTTTCAGATAATTCGACAGTTGAGATAATACTTGGATTGACCGAGAAAGGTAAAATTACCTTAGTCAACTGTTATCCAATCAATCAGAATACAACGAATGGGCTGCTTTTTGTGAACTATGAGCCAACCCATATTTTTAAAGGGGTTTATTTTAATACCATCCACAGCCTCCATTTTAGGAAAGTTAGTTTTGATCTTTTTAATTTTTACAATTGGTTTTCCATTTCTGGTCGATCTTTTGAATTTTCCGCGCCGAATCAACATTTTAGTTTAGGTTATGAGCGAATGCCAGCGATTTCATTTATACTGAAAAGCGATCTTAATGGGGAAATTTCATTTGGAAATTCACTTTCAACTTCCCTAAGAACAAACTCAACAGAGATTCGGGAATCGTTAAGAATTACATTTAATTACACCCAAAAAACCAAATTTCTTGAGATACTTAAGGATATTGATGTTCTTACAAAATTTGTGACATTGATGTCCTTTGAGCAAAGCTACCCCACTTCTATACAGTTTATGGATCCTGATTATAAGGAGGAGTTTATGGGCCCGACAACTACAGCAGTAGAAAAACCAATTGGATGTTTTTTTAAGGACCGACTATTTAATCCTGCTCATTCCAGAAAAACTCCAAAAACATTTTTTTTAGATTATTCCTCCGTTTCTTCAGGCTTTCCAGGGCTTATACAAAAATGGTATTCTATGAATCAGGAAATGCCTGAAATTTTTGATCTAGTTCTAGACCATTTTAACAATAGAGGTTATTTCAAATACCATAAATTCATGGAATGTGCCAGAGCTATTGAGAAATTGCATGGCTATTTATTTAATTCTACCAGAATACCAATAGAAAAACATCAGGCATTGGTGAGTAATATTTTAACAAAAGTGGACCTCAAAGATGATCCTGAAAATGAGAATTGGTTACGAAATATTCTTCGCCATAATGACCCCTTTTTATCCCAGCGCATTTATGAAGTCATTGAAACTTATACCAATTCCTATATACAACAACATATTAAAAAGGCTAAAAATTTTGGACATAGGGTGACTGCAAGCAGGAACTATTATACCCATTTTTCAGAGGAAAGCAAGAAACGTGCTGAAGACGGTTTAAAATTATTGATAACAACTAGAAAATTAAGAGGAATAATTATATCGGCTTTGCTTACAGAATTAGGAATAGAAAAACATATAATAGAAAAAGGATTGCAGGATCATTTAATTATTCCTGATACTAAATAATAGTAACAATATCATGAATTTAGAAGACTTACGCGACGCACAGGCGGCCTTTCTTAAACAAATTTCTACGGTTACAAACAATAGGAAGGAAGCCCATGAACTAAGGAAACGATTTGTAGCTTATTATACAGAAGATCGAATACGGGACATGGACAAATTTCATTATGCCATTGGCAATGAGCAGCCGGACAAAGGATATAACTTTTGTTATACACTTGAACGCAAATTGGATGTTTTAGGCAGAATCATTGGATCTACCTCGGCAAAATTTGGTTTGTATTATGGGAGAACCAAAAGTGATCCAGAAATTAAATACCGGTATACTAAAAAGTTTGGGACGAATACGGAAGAGGCTTTTGATGCAATAAAACAGTCTTTATTGGATTTGATTATAGCAGGAAAAGATGGCGATTTGGAGACTTTAGTTAAAAATCCACATTCAGACATGTTTAAGGGGAAAATTCTGAGCACCTATTATCCTGAACGGTATTTGAATGTCTTTTCTGATGACCATTTACAGTATTATTTGGTGCAATTGAATTTAGATACTGAGAAACTCTATTATTCTGACCCTATCATAAAACGGGAGGCTTTATTGGATTTTAAAAACCGTGATGAAATTATGAAAGAATGGAGTACCGATAATTTTGCTTATTTCCTATATAGGGTCTATCCTGGAGCTCCGGTGATGAAGGATGGCAAGTTGGTACCAAATCGAAATTTACATGGGGTAATTGATTTTCCGTGGCAACCAAAGCCAGAATTTGTGGATCTCGCTATTGCACCTTTACAAGTACCATCCAATAGAAGGGAACCGAGGGGATTGCCTAAAGAAAATCCGGATTATGAGAAGGAGGCTAGGTGGCTTAAGAAATTAGGTGATAGAGGAGAGAAACTTGTCATTGATATGGAGAAAAAACGATTGGAGGCCTTAGGTTTAAAACATTTGGCTGACAAGGTTGAAAAAATTACAAGTGATGCTGTTGGCTATGATGTTAGATCCTATAATGAACAAGGTGAGGGGTTGTGCATTGAGGTAAAGACCACCTCCAATAAACTGGGTATGGCAAATTTCTATCTATCATCCAATGAATTGATTAAGGCCAAAAAGCTTAACAATTACTTCGTGTATGTGGTATATGATATTTTGTCTAAGAATCCCAAAGTTTGGAAACTGGCAAATCCATTTAATCCAGAACATGAGCATGTGCACTTGACACCCGTTAATTATAGGGTTCAAATAAACAACCATGGATTGGGGCGGGAAACATAGGAATAAACCAGTAAGGATGAAGGTGGATTGCAACTACTATTTTTTTGACAAAAGACAATCTTTTGATTGCTGGCGCAGAAGGCTGTCAAGTTTATTGGAAAAAATTTCCCATAGGGAGGGGTCGATGGATTAGAAAATTTTTTCAAAACCAGAGGCTTGAACTTTATTGCCGTGAGGGCTGGACTAGGGAAGCCAACTACTTTAGATGTCTTTTTCAAAAAATAGCAGGATTTAGTGAGCGGGCCTCGCGAGGCCCTGCGAGCGGAGCAAAGGTGGTGTGGTTGTTAACGTGGAGCGTTTACCACAGCTACGTGAAACGCGGGGGTGGCGCAAGGCGATAGCCGTGTTTTTGCACCAAAGGCTAAAACACAAGTGTGTAGACTAGTTTGAGTGTTTGGGTTTGTTAAAAGATGATTGGAGGGCGATTCTAAAAATAAAGGAGTGGTTTGTAGTATACACTCTTGTGAGGAATCTAAAAAAATGGTTGTTCCAATAAACTTATCCTTAAAAGTAAATTTAAGTAGGATAGGAGGAGAAAGGAAAGGCACAACGATTTTAGGTGGCGTATAAGCAAAAACTGTGACGCCCCCAGCCTGAAGCGACCCGCAGGCGAGCAAAATTATGAAACAGCGGTTACCCCCGCTATTAAGAGGCGAAGCCAACATTTATGGGGAAAGCCATTTATGGCTTGGGGGTAACAGTAGCTGTGGGTGAGGAGGGAAACGACTGTGTGAAACAAAACAACCGGAAATGGTGTGCGAGGAGGTGACACCGCAGCACCCATTGTAGGGGTATGTGCAAGTTTTGTAAATGTGATATGGATTTGATTTTTGACCCAACTTGCAGCTATGGTTTGTGGAACAAAAGGAGATGACTTACGAACACCTTATAACCTGTTTTTTGAATCTAAACTTTTGAAGTTATGTAAAAAAAATATTTATCTTTAAAACCCTTCCTAATTACAAGATAATCAGCACATTTTATTAAAATTTTTTAATGTTTAAATGCTTATAAACGCATCTAACACTGTCATTATTTGTATTTAATTAAACCTAATTTTTTATTATGAAACATTTTTATTGCACCCTTGTTTTTACTATTACGCTTAGCTTATTTACAGGAGATTTAATTGCACAATCACCCCCAGATACAATCTCCAAGATAACTGACAGCAAGGTTCCTTTTACACCCGGGGCCTTCGATAAGTATCTTATTGACCAACTTTCCTTCCTAATATTGGGTAAAGGGAACCTTCAAACTGGTTTTGGATTTGAACTCAATAAGGAAAAGACCGACCTAAAATTTAATGGACTTCTTTTAAACTCTCCAAAAAGCCTTTTAACTGCTGAAGCTACATTTAAAGCAAAAGAAGGATTCTATTTTTTTGATGAGGAAAAGGGTGGAAGCCAAGCGAGCATTAGTTTGGTTTACCATGTATTGTTTGGAAAAAATGTAAGCAGTTTTGTAAAAAGGGATGAGCAGGATAGAAAACTCCTGATGGTTTCTATCTACAATAAACTTTGGAGAACGGAACTACATTATCACTATTTAAAAACTATCCTTGATTCTTATAATTTGTACAAGGAAAACGCCAAAGTTAAGTCGACTTTGGATACCTTAAAAAAGCAGTATAATTTAATAACCCCCGCTTTGCCCAAATTTGATATTCTTCAACCAGACCAGGCTAAAGGGGTGGATATAAAAGCCTATTTGAAAAATGGTAATCTTGGACCCCTAGAAATAGTAGATCATGACCAAACCATCAAAACCATAGAGAGTTCTATGTATGACTTGGAAAAGGTATTAACCGATTTTAAAGCCAAAGAAACTTATATATTGAAGGATCTAGAAAAGGAATTGTTTGGGTTAGAACGCACTTATACAAATCCTTCGGCCATGGGAACGCATCTAAATTACCTTTCTTTTGAAGGTTATTATGAACGTGAAAGCCTCAACTTATTTCATTTTGATAATACTCTTAGTTTTGGTAAGATGTTTCAAGAGGAGCGCAGAGATAATTACGGATTGAAAGCTTCTTTTAACTATTATTATTTAAAGGGACCTAAAGGATGGAAATGGGTACCAAATAATGGCTATATTAAGATTGGAGGGTTTGCTGGCAGAGGTACCAATTTTTCAAAATTGACCCAAAAGGAACTTGAAACTGTTTCAGTAATTGGTGAAGATGTAAATGGCAACAGCATTGAATTAAAAGATACCAAGAAAGCTTATTCGGGAGAAACACCTTATGTCTATGGATTTAAATATGGGTTATTTGCCGATGCCTATGCTTTGTTTTTTAAGCAAAAGTTTGGGGTTTTTGGTGAGATTAAGTACGAAAATATTTCGTTTGGTGATGAAACTGGAGTTGACGATATTGATTTGTTGCCGCTTCGATTGGGAATACTCTACACATTTAAATCTAAGGAGAAGGATGCCACTTTTTTGGTAGCGCGGATTTTTATGGATCGTACGGATTTAGGATTATCTCCTAACAAGCCTGATAATGATCTTAGAATTGGATTTGGAGTTGGGATACCTATTAACTTTAGATAGTGAACAAGGGCTCTAAGGAGCCCTTTTATGCATTCTTCTGTTGGTCGATATTTACCCTTATTTCCTCCCGTAGTTTGATGTTTGAATGTAGAAAGTTTCTTTCGGCCAATAGGCGTGAAACTTCGTTATATACTTGATGTTGGGCTTTTGTATCTCTAATAGTAATAATCATCGTGAATTCTTGGTTTAATATTTCACCATCGACCAGGGCCCTGGATTCTGAAAAATCCCTATAGGTGCCTTTAATTCTGGCTTACCATTTCCGATGGCCTGCTAAACCATCGCGCTGTCTGGCAGCTTTCATTTCACTTAGATTAACACAATACTTTTTAACTGGCTGGTATTTGTCTCCATAGTTTAGCAGCATTCGTTCTCTTGCGTATTCGCTATCGGGAAAGATTAAGAAAAAACCCTCATTTTTGAGCGGATTTTGTTATGATTGATCTAATTAAGTTCTTTATTTAGTGATTACAAATTTTGTTCAACTACGGTAAAAACTATTTAATAATTATTTTTTTTTTGTCTCCTAACATCACTGCGTTTTCGGTCTTAATACCATTTTTTGACATAAATTCTAAACATGGTGATGGTGTCTACAAGGAAATTGCAGATTTCATAAATCAAAGTATGGCTGAGGAAGCCTACAGGTACATTTACCTATGAGAAAAGTTTGCGCTAACTGCCAATTACATTTTTTATGCGTTGCTGTATGATTTCCATGCGCTCCTCCACTTCGCTGTAGTGTAAACAACCTTGCATGGCCGCAGAAATGGATTTATTATTTAAAAACTCCGTTAGCTTTTCGATTAAATAATCTTTTACCTCTACATCTGTTTGCATTATTTGCGTGTCTATATCACTGGTATAATTTAAAAGATACGTAATGTCTTCCAGGTCATGGCTGGCATAGATATCTTTAATGCCTCGGTCGTAAAAGGCAACCATTTTTGTGGCAAGGAAGTAGGAGAGTGGTAATATTTTAATGGTTACCTCATCTAGTTTTTTAGTAATCGCTTTTTCGAACCCCATTTTAAACCAAGGGTTGGAGGGAGCCCAACCAACACCTTCGGTTGACATGACATCCACGAAAAGATCTTCGTACCTAAATCTACAGTTTACCGGGTCGTCTGCATTTTGTGTAAACCCACGAGCCACTAAGGCTTCGCGTAACTCCTCTAGTTTGGCAAATGAGGCTAATTGAAAGGTAAGATCTATGTCTTTGGTAGGACGGATATCCTCTGCTGCAGGATCATCTATATAGAGACTTACCATTGCGCCGCCCACATATACTACCTCGTCGTTTAAGTCTCCTAAAGCGGCCGCGACCTTTTTAGTTGCTTTAATATTTATGAGGGTGTTCTTTAGCATATACGTTGTTCCAACATTCTTAATGCAAGGTTTTTTTCTCTAGCCCAACCTACGCGAACAGCATCCAGCAACGCTAAAATTTCATATAACACTGGGTCTAATTCAACCGCTTGAGGTACGGTAGGATATAGGGGTAAAATGCTTTGTCCACGGGCTCTTCCTTTGGCATACGGCCATACGTAGTATTCCTCACTTAGAATTTCATTCGTTAACGGTGGTGCACTATGTGCGGTTAAGGTACCTCTGACCACCGGGCCAGGATTTTGAGGAAAAACCACATGCAAGCCATACTGTATAAAATCGAAAAACACTCTACGATTTACCTCAGTGCCCTTATTGATAAGTAAACCTGCATAGGACGATCTGGCGATGGAACTGCTTATTTCTGATTGGCTCATGTAGAGGGTTTGTGCCAATTCCATTTGGGTATAGTCTGGACTTTCTAGAGCTATGAGCTTAGATAGCAGAACTATATCTTGAGGTTTCATCTGTTGTGCGCTTTTATTACCCATAGTTATTTTATATCGCGATATGCAATAATATGAATTAATATCAATAATAGAAAGGCTTTACATAAAAATATCGCATATTGCGATATGCGATATTTTTGATATAAGGTAGATTAAGTTTTTAAAATTATGTAAATAAAACTAATAAAAACAGGATGATAATAAGCAAAATCAGCAACCACAACAACCAATTATTAAATTTGTTGGTGTCTTTTTCATGGCATGGTTTACACCAGACGGTTGGTTCTGTACCTGGTTGATTCACCACTATTTCTGGAGTTTTTTCGGAGGACACCTCAAAGGTGTAACTACCGTCTAAATTATCTGAAATAGATGAGGTTAACTCGGTTTCAGCATTTCCTTTAATATCTAATTCATTGGCTCTACCCGGACCAAAATGATTACCAAAAGCATCTTTAGGAATCAATGTAACTTTCCATCGGTTTTGTCCAAGGTCTGTATAGGATATGTCTGATTTGCCTGGATCTATTTTTACATCTACATACATTGACCACACCGCTTCCCGAGTGGCTTTACAATGATGGCCATAGGTTGCAACCGCCCTGAATGAAATAGACCCTGAGCGTTGAATAAGTCTTTAATAGGATTGCCGAAAATGCCGTCTGGACCCATGGAACCATCTTCGTGCACACCGTCATCAAACAATTTAAAATTAAGGGTTTCATAGTCAACCAACTTACCCGCTTGGTCGTCCTTAATTTTAATTAGGCTCGCATAGATTGGCGGTATGGTATCCCCATCTATTTGTAAGGTAGATTGCATGCCTTTATTAACCAAAATGTTACCTGTACTTTGTAATGGCCTTTTAACAAATAACTCTACAGAAGCATGGCTTGGGCTTACATTGGTATCATAAGACAAACGTACTAATGGGTTATAAGAATTGCCAGTATAGCTGAATTTCTTTTGAGAAAGCACATGCAATTTTGGACCACCTTTAGCTATAACATTTACAAAATAATTTAGGTTATGGGGGGCAGGCGTAAACTCTCCTTGACTTGGCCTAAACACATTGACCTGCCAGAGACCGTCTTGCTCACCATCGATAGGTAAAGTAAGACGTGCATAAACCCAGGTTTTACCCCTATCGGTTATGACATTCGCATGGGAGAGTGATATAGTATTACCATTAGGTGTTGAAATATTAAATGTAAGTTGGCTATCGACCCTATCCCAACCCACTACGATGGTTGCTGACTCTTCGCCACAAATATTAAATGGCATAGGTTTAGCCTTATTTGTGGTACGAGGCAAGTGGAAATCTGGATCCATAAGGAAACCCGATTCGAAAATATTCCCAAAGCAACTCGCAAAGAATTTTTTCAGCGTTAATTCGTCTTGTGCCACGGTGTAACTGCCATCATGAAGAATTGCCAGACGCGCAAGCGTAGGTCCGTCTAAATTGGATGCATCTCCATAACCTACAATGCAGAACCTGCGGTTGCCAAAGGAAGCTTCCACATCCTCAATCATGGGAGGAGTGTTTTGCATACCATCGGTAAGCAGTAGGATAACTTCATCTTTGGTAGCACTGCCACTGAATTGACTAATGGCGGTTGACAAGCCACCGCCTATAGTGGTGGTGCCATTAGGAATGAGTCCACCAACGATTCCCCCTGAATATGGCGCGGGACCGATAAGGGTATTTTTATTAGCATTGTTATTGGGTGCAAGACCATGATCTAAATTTGGTGCATTTGCGAAGGATACCAGTCCGGTACGATTACCTCCACCTTGTTGAACCATTGAAATAAACAGGGAAGCAGCATCTCTAGCCTCCTCAATTTTTGTTCTACCCGTTTGGGTAATTTGTGCCATAGAACCTGAACGGTCAATGACAATCATTACGTCTCTATTAACAGTTGGAGGAGGGGGCGTGGTACCAATTATTTTTAACAAGGTAGCCGTAGGAAAATAGGAGAGGGTACTACTACAATTACCAAGATTATCCCTTCTTCCACCAGCAGATAGAGTTCCTACAACATTACCAAGTTTATCATATAGGCCTGAACCTGAACTACCACCGGCAACATCGATACTTATCCGTATGCTATTGGTTGACACGGAAAGCACACTAAAAAAGTCACCTGTTTTAGGCGAGGCTTTTTTAACCGCACCGTTGGGATGGTGTATGGCAAACAATTCTTCTCCTGGGGCGGGAAGATCTGTCCTCATGGGTAGGGGTGAAATTCCTGAGGTACCATTTGAGATATCGATACGAAGGATTAAATAATCTTTACCATCTGTGGTAAAATTGTATTCCACAACTTCCAATACCTTAAATATCTTTGGTTCGTAGGTTGCGGGTTTATTGCCAGAGGCGTCCGTTTGGTACCCAAGAACTACGGAGGCAGATAAGGCTCCAGATAGATCGGCTGGGGAATTGGTGCCAGAAATTGCCAGACAATGACCTGCAGAGAAGACGAGATCGTCTGCAATTAAGGTAGCGGAACAGGTAGATAGGTGATCGCCATGGGCCGAAATGATCATACAAGCAGCTTTGCGTGCGGCATCTCTTAAGTCATTTGGGAGGGTAGCAGCATTCTTCCATTTGGGATCGGAAAAACAGGTTGTTGCATTGGCTCCACAAATCCAATACGTATCGTAAACCGGTTCTACATAAGGATTGGTATGTAAAAAAATGTCGCAGTTGGTAAAGGTGCAGGGATTGGCACCTTCATGAATTCGGTGTGCACGTCCGAAACCAACAAGTTGAACCCCACCCGTTGCCGCTCCATCTTGGATGTAGTTTATGGGAATGTTTCCTGACGGGAGTGCGTTTACATTGATTGGTCTGGTCCAGAATTCGCTACCTGAAGCACTGTTAAAAACGTCTTTTCCATAACCTAGATTTACCTCTAAACGGTTGTTGGCAGGGAAGGAGGCATTGTTAAAATGAAGGATAACAAAACGAGAGGGCTGTCCAGGTTCCTGGGGGTGGTCATAATTAATGGAGTTGATCGGATGGTTTGGCCCAATACCAATAGGAGTAATGGTAATCAGTCGGCCAATGTTGTGTGACATGATTGAATATTTTAGTTAATTACAAAGCCTTGGACTTAAAAAGTCCGTTAGGTCAACTCGGAAATTAACTTAAGAAGAATATATGTTTAGCGCAGCTATCGCTGCGCATTGCCCAAATTGCAATAAAAAGATCTCAGGAGAGTTTTATAAAGATAGTAAAAAAAAGCGTGGATAAATTATCTTTTTCCATTGAAAATTAGCGCTTTATACTTGCTTCGGTTCTTTAAACATGGAAGCTGTTTCCGCCCCAAAAATTTGGGCGATGATGTTTTTTAGGCTAGGCGCCAATAAGCGGTATAATTCTCTTTTTTCTAAAGGGACATCCTCCTCTGATACTGTAAGAAAATGTAATATAGCTGGAGGTATTTCAATAACCTCACAAATTTTTTCCAGGGTATCAGGGGAGGGATGATAGGTTCCATTTATAATTTGGGATACTGCAGTTGGAGATTTGCCAATTTGTGCTGCTAACTCTAACTGGGTAATCCTTTTCTTTTTAAGAATGGTACCGATAATGTCTCCTAAAGTCATATGTGTTATATTATATCTATCATATTGAGGATCGGTGCGATAAATTGTGCCAAAATAAAAACCACCTTAATGATGTCTTCGATGGTAACTGCTTTTTGTAATTCAACCTTCGCCCAAATAGCTTTTTCAATCTGATCGGGCGGCAGTTGGTTGGCCTCAATTATATCCGATAACACCTCAATAATTTCGGTTTTATCTATATACATTATTTCAATTTTAAGTTCTACATTCCGTTAATCGGCGCTAAACTAACAGTTAGCACCATTGGTTATGCTATACTTAAAACTGAATCGTGGTAATCGTCTAGGTTTTTAAAATGAAAACTGTGGTGTCTATGAAAAAACGTTTTTTTGTTTAAGACAAACCTCAGGATTGCCTTATTGATTTTCTTTATTAATTGAACGACCTTTTGTAAAGCGGTAAAGGCAGTTTCAAATTTGTAAATGGAATTTAAAAAGTCGTTAAAGGTACCGTTACCTAATTCCCTGAACCATAAACCTCCCCAATAAGTAAACTCAACGTCGCCATTATCCTCAAAAATTAAAGCCTGAGATATTAAATTATAACTGTCACTTAAATCATAAAACGCCCTGGTTAACTCATATTCTCTTAACCGTCTTAGGCTTTCGTATTCTTTGACTGCGTTATTAGCCTGTGAAAAAAAATTAATCTTATGTATATCTATGTATCCTCGATTAGAGGTTGGATCCACATCGATATCTTTTCTCAGTTCCGCGGGAAGATTCCAGTTATTTTGGAGCCCACTGCATGCTAGCTTGTTAATTAGAGAATTAATCCAAGAAGGATCAAGCCAAGGTTTCAACGAATAATCAGCGCTTAGTTTTTGCTGTCTATCTAGTTTTTTAACATTGGATTTCCACAACCGCAGAATGTCCTTTTTAGATTTTATTTGGAAATATTTATTGGCGGCATTAGACTTCTTCGATTCCAACAATTTATCTAACAAAGAAAGGGACCTATTTTCCTTAAAAGGCGTATGGTCTACTTGTTGTCTAAATATTGTTAGGAAAGTCTCTTCCATCAATTAAAAATTATATAAATACTTTACAAATTTAAGTATTTATTAAATATTATGCAAATTGATTTGCTGAAAATTTATCAAAATAGTCAACTGCTTTGACTAATCGTCCTTTGATTCGATACTGTTTACCTCCAAGAGTTTGAGAAAGTCCAAGATTAAAGCATATTTCTTGGATTTGGTGGTGTAAATAATCAATTGAACCGTGCCATTATTTGAAGTAATGGAATCTTGATCCGCTTGGAGTTTGAGTGTTTTTATGTTGTGGACCCCCAATAATTGTGGGATTTTTGTAAGCACGTGATTATTACTTAAGACTTTGATGGTTATGTTATGGAGCTGTAATGGTTCTGGCTTTTCCATGATAGTTGGAGATTAATTTACTTTTGAAATTCTGATAGTTCCACCAATTTTTGAAGGTCGTATAAAAAGCATTTCTTTTTAGATTCGACTGTAAAAATGGTCAGATTTAAAAATCCATTATTAGAATGAATGGAATCATTTACCAATTGGACCTTAACAGCCTTTACATCATATACTTGCAACAATTGTCCAATCTTTTCAAGTAAATGGTTTGTAGATTTTATTTGAAATTTCAAGTTGTACAATAAAGGAGATTCTAAATTTATCATTTGAAAACATTTATAAATTAAAAAAGCCCCGTATAACCTATTGGTAACGGGGCTCTTATAGAGAGTTAGTTTTCCCGTTACTTGGGCAGTTTAATGTTGAACGCTACTTCTTTTGGAGGTAAGCAGCTTTCATTGTTGCAGACCATATAATAGACATAGCCAGTAATGGGCTGTTGAATGTCTGTGATTTTGATTTTTTGGACAAAGTCCACTTTAGTTTCAAAGTATTTGGTGTTGGCATCAAACACTTCTTCAAACTTTTCATGCAGTTCGCCATTTTCAATTGTAGCACCTAGCAAGTTTAGATTTGTAGGGGTTTCAAAAACAAATTCTGTTGGGATAGGACCATTGTGGTCTGTAAATTGAGAGTAAATATGCCATTCACCCTCAAGGGTTGCAGTTGCAATAATTTCATAGGTATTTGACCCAGTCTTTGTGGCATTAAATGACCAACTTACTGGATCGTAGATTTGCGCAAAAAGCTTTGGTGTGGCTACCAGCATTAGTATTAGAATAACTCTTTTCATTGTCTGTCTTTTTTTTTAGACGTATGTATGAGGTTAAACCCTCTCTTGATAATCGTTAAAATTCAGAATGAATCCTAAATAGGTCGGAATATTAGCTTTCATTTTTAATATTTTTTCGTTGGATTCGTTGCGTAAATCGTTTGTCATAATCTTTACACATACTAACAAACCTATAAATATCGCAGATGCTAATAATGACGCGAGCATTGTTAAAATGATCAACCGTTTTCTATACGTGACATACTTCTGCATCATAAACCACATAATTTAATTTGCCATCATTTTCCCATACGGTTTTTACATATGATATTTCCATGATATTTGCCATTCTTTTGTGTGTTGTAAGGATGTGAGAATGAGGTATACCTGAGGTAAACGTTAGAATAGGTAACCTAATTATACCAAAACGATATAAATTTTATGAAGGTGTTAAAACAATAAAACCTTGATAATCATAAAATTATCAAGGTTTTGATTGAAATTGATTTCTCAATTTGTCGGGGTGGCAGGATTCGAACCTGCGACCTCCTGCTCCCAAAGCAGGCGCGATGACCGGGCTACGCTACACCCCGAAAATTATTAGGAAAAAGCGGAGAGACTGGGACTCGAACCCAGGCGACGGTTACCCGTCGACAGATTAGCAATCTGCTCCGTTACCACTCCGGCACCTCTCCTTTGTACTTTATGGTCTTAAAGAACGTTTGCTTAATATTAAAATTGCCTTTTAAAACTAAGCGGGTGCAAATGTAACTTTTCATCTCAAAGAACACAACAAATTTTGAAGATTTTTTATCTAACTTTTTACTTTATTCTCTTTGAATTTGATTGCCAGCAACTAAGGCAAATAAAATTCAGCAATTGTTAAAATTTTAATTTGCTACAATTAAAAGTATTTAATACTTATATTTGTAGTATGAGTGTCATTGCTAACAATATTCGCCATTTGCGCCTGCTAAAAGGGCTAACCCAAGAGACGTTATCAGAAGATTTAGGCGTTACCAGAGCCAGAATAGGTTCCTATGAAGAGGGGAGGTCTTACCCTAATATCGATTTCTTGATATTAATTTCTGATTATTTCAAGTTACCAATAGATATTTTGGTACGTAACGATTTGAGCAAATCTAAAGATGCTTCTTTTATAGAGATTGGCAACCAAAGGGTATTGTTTCCTATTACTGTTGATAGCGACCATGATGACCTTATTGAAATCATTCCTGTTAAAGCATCTGCAGGCTATTTATTAGGTTATGACGATCCTGAGTATATAGAGCAGTTACAGCGTATAAAACTGCCTTTCTTACCAACAGGGAAACATCGTGCATTTCCTATTAAAGGAGACTCTATGTTGCCAATGAAACCTGGTGGATTTGTCGTTGCCCGATTTATTGAAGATAGAAGGGATATAAGAAGCGGTCGCACTTATGTAGTAATGACCAAAGAAGAAGGTCTAGTTTATAAACGGGTATATAACCAGATTGAAGAAAACAATACCCTGTTATTGGTTTCAGATAATTCTATTTATGAACCTTATGAGGTTTCAATTGATGATGTTTTGGAGATTTGGGAATTTACCTGTAGCATTAATACCCAAGAATATGAACCAGAAGAATTGAAAATAAGTAGCATTATTACTATGTTTAATCAATTAGGTGTTGAATTGAAGGCCTTAGAAAAACACCTATCATGATTTACACCGTAATCGATGTAGAAACGACCGGTAGAACCAATAAATTAACTGAGATTTCAATTTTCAAAATTGAAGATGGGGAAGTGGTAAATGAATTTACCTCACTCATTAATCCTCAAATTCATATTCCAGATTACATAACGGCTCTTACAGGCATCGATAATACTATGGTTTCCGATGCTCCAACATTTGAAGAAATATCGACAAATATTATTGAAATAACCGAAGGAGCCATATTTGTCGCACACAATGTAAATTTCGACTATAACGCCATCCGGAATGAATTCAAAGAGATTGGGGTAGATTTCAGACGGAAAAAACTATGCACTGTTAGGCTATCAAGAACGATCTATCCAACCTTAAGATCCTATAGCTTAGGTAAACTCTGTCATTCATTGGGCATAACAATTACAGATCGCCATAGAGCTAGAGGTGATGCCCAGGCAACAACCGTTTTATTCAAGAGATTGTTGAATGAAGAAGGCGCAGATAAAGTTTTCAAGGAGTTCTTAAAAAAATCCTCTAAAGAATCTACACTACCAACTCATTTGCCTGCACAAGTGTTCAATAGGATACCAGAAAAGGTGGGTATTTATTATTTCAAAGACAAAAAGGGAAAGATTATTTACGTTGGCAAGGCCAAGAATTTACGGAATAGGGTATTAGGACATTTTTACGATAAATCGACCAATGAAATCCAATTGTGCCGGGAAACTGCTGATATAGATTTTAATTGTTCCGGCAGTGAACTTATTGCTTTATTAATGGAAGATGCCGCCATTAAACATCATTTCCCGAAGTATAATAAAGCATCTAAACGCCCTGTTCAATCCTATTCAATTGTTACTTACGAGGACAGAAAAGGTATTTTACACTTAGCCTTCACTAAATTGAGGCATAAGAATGAATCTGAATTAGAGTTTTATAGCATGGCAGATTGCAGATTGTTTTTAGAGCAATTATGTGAGGAATTTCAGCTCTGTCCAAAATATTGCCATTTACAGGAGGGTGTAGATCACTGCAACCATTATAAAATTAAGGACTGCAAGGGAATATGTCGTGGTAAGGAAGAGGTAGAAAGTTATAATCAACGCGCTTTAAACGCACTTAATGTGGCCAAAAAACGTAGCGATAATATTATACTTAAGTTTAAAGGACGCAATAAAGAGGAAGAGGCTTTTGTATGGATGAAAAATGGTCGCTATCTAGGGTATGGCTTTATAAATAAAGAATTTCAAATTAATGGCGAAGACGAGCTGGAAAGTTATTTGATACCTCAGAAAGATAACAATGATATTCGCCGGATTTTAAGAAAATCCATTCTTACACATAAAGAAACAGTAATTCAAAACTCTTGAAATTATTAATCTCTTTAGCAATTGAGTTAACAATAGAAAATAGCAGAATGTATTTTAGCGTTAACAATAATCTAATCACACTTTATTAGTCTAGATAACTATGAAAAATTTACTAAGAGCTATTTTAGCGGGTTGGGGAGCCAACAAAATTGGTGGAGGAAAATGTGGATGTATAGGAACTATCGTTGTCTTTCTAGTACTCTATTGGCTACTAGGATACGTCTTTGAAGTTTTCTAAACCTTCGCTGTTACCAAAACCACTTTTTGATCGTTGCAGTTTGTGGTGAAAAAAAGATAAGTAGTCCCACCATCCGATATTTTAAATGATTTTCGCAGTTCCTTTACTGAAATTGGAAAATTCCTAGTTGCAATATTGGCTTTATCAGGCAGTTTGGACCTTAACGCTTTTTTATGGTAGGGTAGAACCTCTAAAATTTCAAATTTTCTACCAGGGAATTCAATATGTTCAGAAGAAGTATAAAGGTGGGTATTTTGGTTAAGTTTATTTAGTCCCCACCGATGACTTATCGTTTTAAAGCCACCCGATTTCATTAAGGAAGAGTAAGGCTCATAGAGAAATTTATCCACAGCACCTACCTTTGTAACAGCATTAATTTCTTCAGTCGGGGCAAACTCTAACTTTAAATGTGGAGATCTAATTAAATCCTTCGCAATTATTTTTGGCTCCTTAATGAAACCTTTCTCTGTTACGAAAATAAGTTCCTTCATATCATTATCAATCGAAATACAATGCACCTCTTTAACCCCTTCAATAGACCTAATTACCTCTGTTACATCTAAAAGTGGAGAAGTTTTAATAACTAAAAGGGAGGTTTTACGCCAAATATCAGGCAATAAACCTATAACGTTAGGATAACAATCTTCTAATCTCACAATTTTGCCACGCTCACCATCCCTTCTTCCAGGATCTATATAAACCACATCAAATTTTCCGTAATCTTCAGATTCTAACATTGCTTCTGCCGATATATTTAAAATTTGAATATTAGGTCTATTCAATACAGAAAAATTGTGATTCACAATTTGTGAAAGTCCCTCATTTATTTCACAACCGAATACATGAGTAAATCTATTTGAAAAATAAAAATCATCAACTCCAAAACCAGAGGTTAAATCTAGAAGTGTTTTTCCCTCTACCAATTTACTTTTATAATCAGCTGTAAGTTCTGAGGAGCTTTGTTCTATATTCAATTTTGGCGGATAATATATCCCTTCTGTATTGTACCAGGTTGGGAGTTTTTCTCTTATCCTATTTTTTCCATCTATCTGCTCCACAATTTCTTGCATCGAGACATCCTCAAAAGGAGATTTTTGAAAAATTAATTCGCGGATATGGTCATTAAGGTGTTGATGGATAAATTCTTGAATCTCGCTATTTAACAGCAATAAATTCAATTTAGTTTAAGCCTCTTGTTAAGGTTCTAACCAATTTATTTTGCGGTAAAAATTCTTTAGCGATTACTTTTATAACAGTGTATGCAGGAACCGCTGCAATCATTCCAATAATCCCAAAAACAAGTCCTGCAATAATAATAACAAGGAATATTTCTAAAGGATGCGATTTTACACTTTTGGAAAAAATATAGGGCTGACTAAAGAAATTATCTACCAATTGGCCAATGGTAAAACCAATCATTACATAAATGGTTTTTGGCAGTATAACGGACGTAAAATCGAATTGAAGATTGCTAGACATGGTTAACAATACCATAAGAATCGCACTAATTAATGGGCCTAAATACGGGATAATGTTAATTACGGCACATAAAAATGCTATTACTACCGCATTTTCTATTCCAACAACAAGTAAGACGATAGTGTAAATAACAAACAGTATAGTAAGTTGCAGCAACAACCCTACAAAATACCGTGACAACAAATCCTTTATCATCGTCATGGATTTTCTCACTTTTAATACATTATGGTCTGGAACAAACATTAAAATGCCGTCTTCCATAACCCATGCGTCTTTAAGGAAGAAAAATGTTATAAACAGTACCGAAAAAAGGCCAATGCCAAAACTACCAAGTCCAGAAATAAAATTGTTCAAGAATTCTGGAATCATGCCATAATCCAAATTCTGCAGGAAATTAGTTTGGTTAAAATTGCTATGTGCAAGTTCATGATTAACATTCAGGAAATCCATTATTTGTAAATAGATTTGCTCAACGTTAGCTTCTAATTTTTCAATATCAAGTAGCGCTAAATTATGCCCTTGGTCGACAATTAAAGGCACAAACAAACTTATAATTCCTAAGAATATCCCCAAGAGTAGCACAATTGTTATAATAACTGCTAATAACTTATTAAATCTCAATTTTCTCCTTAGAAAGTAAACTAATGGTCTACCTATTAGGGATAGCACTCCAGCTATTACCAAATAACCGATCACCGATCTAATCTCATAAATAAAATAAAGTAAAATGGTTATGCCGGCTAATGTGAAAATGGCCGTTAATATCCCTTTGGCTATTGTTTTAGAATCCATTTAGTAAATATAAAAGCATTTTTTGAATTCCATTAATTTCCAATTATAAGAAACTACATTCCACTTGTAAGTCGTTTTACAAAACGATATTCAGAAAAGAATTCCTTTAATATTACTTTAATTGTAGTATAAAGTGGTACGGCTAAAATCATCCCTACAACACTAAACAATAATCCCCCAACAATGATAACAATAAAAATCTCTAGGGGATGGGATTTCACACTTTGACTAAATATAATTGGTTGAGAAATAAGATTGTCGAATAATTGCGCGATTGCAACACCAACCGCAACAATCATTAAAAGAGGCACCAACTCTGAACTGAAATCTGCACCGAGGTTGTTTGAAATAGTAACCAGCACCAAAACAGCAAAACCTAATAACGGTCCTAAATAAGGCACAATATTCAATGCGGCGCATATTAATGCGATTGCAAGGGCATTAGGTATTTCGAGATACATCAACAAGATTGTATAGAAAAATGTAATTATTAATGCCTGCAATACTAATCCTAAAAAGTATCTGGACAATAATTCTTTAACATCACCCATGATTGTTATAAATTTCTGCTCATTTCTTGGATGCGCAAACGCAGTAACAACATGAGTAACCAAATCTTCATCCTTGAGTAGAAAAAAGGAAATGAACACCACTGATAATAACCCCACTACAAAATTCCCTATTTTATCGAAAAAAATATCAACAAAATTTGGGATTAGCTCTGCATTAAAGTTTCGTACATAATCGGTACGTTTAATACCTTCTATAATGTTTATTTTCTCAACACCCAAATATTCACTCGCTTGAATGTTTAATTCATTTAAGTCCCGTTTTATTAATGCAAGATCTATATCCGCAATACTTTTGCTTTGCTCAATGATAATGGGAACAAAAATCCAGAGCATAACAACAATATACCCTATAAACAACATTAATGTTGCAAAAGCAGCTGCGGTATTATTGAAATGTAATCTTAATTTGAACCATGAAACTATAGGACGACCGATTAAGGCTACGACTGCAGCAATACCTATATAAAGTATCAAAGCGGAAATCTTGAAAAGGAATAGAAGTAACAGAATAATTCCCACTATTATCCCTATAGTCCTTAAATGACCTTTAGATATATTGTTGTAGTCCATAAAGTAAAGATATTGCAATAATAAGCAGAAGTGTTAAAGAAATTGTACGCCTTCAAAAAATTTTATTGCTTTAAAGCAGTAATAATTAACGTTTTCATCCTATTTCCTTAAACGGAACCTAACTCATAGAGTGCAATGGCGGTGGCAGAAGTAACATTCATGCTATAGTTTTTCCCTAACATTGGGATATAAATTATTGAATCGCATTCCTTTAGTATCTCATTTTCAATACCATCTTTTTCATTACCAACAATAAGAACAAGGTTGTTTGGATTTGGCACTTTAAAAGATTTTATAGGAATTGCCTCAGAGTTTAACTCAAGAGCAATTATGGACTTTTTATCAGATTTAAATTTTTGTATTAAATCCATTGTTGACTGAGCTAACTCCCAAGTTATGAATTGATGCGCATTACGTGAAACCTTTTTTACCTTTCGAGTATCTATACCAATATTACCAGTAAAAACCACCTTTTCAACATTGAAAGCATCAGCCAACCTAAGAAGTCCTCCTATATTCGCAGAATTAGTAATATTATGGCCTAACAGGATCAAATTAGGTTAACTCGTTAAGTTTAATGTTCGAAAGCGTATTTTAAGATATTAGCACCCATTTTCAATGCTTTCTCCCTTACCTCCTCTGGGTCGTTATGAACCTCGGGATCTTCCCACCCATCACCTAAGTCACTTTCATAGGTGAATAATAAAATAAGGCGCCCCTCGTGAAACAAACCTAATGCCTGTGGGCGTTTTCCATCGTGCTCA